>JAHEDS010000061.1 GCA_024641135.1 Flavobacteriales bacterium | reverse complement strand
AACAAAAAGGTTTTGCTGTTTTTTCTGAAATTTATTATAGTTCTGGGTGGCAAACTTATATTGATGGTAAACCAACTCAGTACAGTAATGTTGATTATGTGTTACGTGGACTCGAAATTCCTGGTGGCAATCACATGATTGAGTTTAAATTTGAACCCACAGTTATTAAAACTGGTAGCTCCATTTCTTTAGTAAGTTCTTTGGTGGTAAGTATTTTAATTCTATTAGGTATAGCTTATCAAATTAAACAAAAAAGAAACAAAAGTGCGTAAAAAAACGCTCATTATAACCTATTATTGGCCACCTGCAGGTGGTCCGGGGGTGCAGCGTTGGTTAAAATTCGTGAAATATCTCCCTGAATTCAATATTGAACCTATTGTTTATGTTCCAGAACAAGCGAATTATCCTATTATTGATACAAGTTTTTTGAATGAAGTTCCAAAAGATGTAAAAATTATTAAACAACCAATTTCCGAGCCTTATAAATGGGCGCGTTTATTTTCTGTTAAAAAATCATCAACTCTTAGCAAAGGACTTATTTCAGAAAGCAATAATCAAAATTTACTTGAAAAACTATTGCTTTGGGTAAGAGGTAATCTTTTTATTCCAGATGCACGTATTGACTGGGTAAAACCTTCGGTTAAGTTTTTAACTGAATACATTACAAATGAACGAATAGGCACTATTATTACGACCGGCCCACCGCACAGTATGCATTTAATTGGAATGCAGATTAAAGAGCGTTTGGGAGTAAAGTGGATAGCAGACTTTAGGGATCCATGGACTAGTATTGGGTATCATCATCAATTGCGATTAACAAAAAAATCTCAGTTGCAACATAAAAAGTTAGAGCATCAGGTTTTAAATTCTGCTGATCAGATTATTGTAACAAGTTTTACCACTAAAGAAGAATTCAATAAACTCACTAATAAACCAATTGAAGTCATTACAAATGGGTATGATAAGGAATTAACTGAAAAAACAATTATGGATAGTAAATTTTCACTGTCTCATATTGGGTCTTTGCTATCAAAACGAAACCCTGAAATTTTGTGGAAAGTTTTATCAGATTTATGTTTGGAAATTAATGATTTTGCTTCAAATCTTCAACTTAATTTTGTTGGCTTTATTAGTGAAGAAGTGCTGCTTTCTATTAATTCATATAATTTAAGTGATTATGTAAATAATGTAGGTTATGTATCACATAATAAAGCACTTAAATTTCAAAAAAACACTCAATTATTATTGTTAATTGAAATTAATTCAAAAGAAACCAAATGTATTATACCTGGGAAGTTATTTGAATATATGATTACCAATAGACCAATTGTTGCTATTGGACCAAAGGGCTCTGATGTTGAAACTATTATAAAAGAAACCAATTCCGGTAACTATTTTAATTACGATGATTATAATTCATTAAAAGCACGTATCTTAAATCATTATAATGCTTTTAAAAAAGGAGACTTGCAAAGTCATCCAATTGGTTTACAGAAGTACTCTAGAAAATATCTTACAGAATCCTTATCTAAATTAATATAATGGGAGTTGTTGTTTCACAATCTATTAAAAATACGGTTACAACTTATCTTGGGTTTGGAATAGGGGCGGTGAATGTCCTATTTTTATTTACAAATTTTGTAAGTGATACCTATTTTGGACTGATAACTTTTATGTTATCTACAGCCAATATTATGATGCCTTTAATGGCTTTTGGTACTAATAATACCCTTATCAAATTTTATACCTTATTTAAAACCAGACAGTCTCAAAATAGTTTTTTAACCCTAATGTTGTTTTTGCCTTTAGCTATTATTATACCATTAGGGCTAATTGGGCAGTTTTCATTTGAAGTTATTAGTAATTGGTTGTCTCAGAAAAATGCCATTATTAAGGACTATTACTGGCTTATATATGTGTCGGCAATTACATTTGCTTATTTTGAGGTGTTTTATGCCTGGAGTCGCGTTCAAATGCAAAGTGTTTGGGGTAATTTCTTAAAAGAAGTTTTTCATAGAATAGGAGCTACTATTTTGCTGTTTTGCTTGTATTTTGAATGGATTAATGTTGAAGAGTTAATTGATGGAATCGTAGGGGTTTATATTCTGCGTATGGTACTTATGGCTGTTTATGCTTTTAGTTTAAGGCAACCCGTTTTAAAATTTCAACGTTTTAAAAATTTATCAAGCGTATTAAAATATACTGTTTTAATTATAATTGCAGGTTCTGTCGCCAATATCATTTTAGAGATTGATAAATTTATGTTGGGGTATTATGTTGACATCGAGAAAGTAGCTTATTATGGTGTAGCAATCTATATCGCCAGTGTGATTGGAGTACCTCTCAGGTCTCTGCATCAAATAATAAGTCCGGTAACAGCTAAATTGTTGAATGAAAATAATAAGGTGGAGCTGGAAAAATTATATCAAAAAAGCTCTCTAAATTTATTCATCATTAGCGGCTTTATATTTTTAGTTATTATATTAAATATTAACGAGTTATACTTGCTTATACCTGAAAAATTTAGTGGTGGACTGGTTATTGTTATTTTAATAGGTATCTCTAAACTTATAGATAATTTATTAGGAAACAGTAATGCGATTTTGTTTAATAGTGATTATTACAGAATGGTATTATTATTAGGGGTGTTTTTAGTTATTACGACGATTGGTTTGAATATGATTTTTATACCAATATATGGTATCAATGGATCTGCATTTGCTACGTTTATTGCTGTAGTAGCTTACAATATTGTTAAAATAGTATTTGTAAAATATGCTTTTAAAATCACGCCTTTTACGTTGGCAACATTAAAAACGACCTTTCTTGTTATAATAAGTATAGCGCTCTTTTATTTTTGGGAGTTTCCATTTCATGCTATTTTAAATATTGGATTAAAAACAATATTGTTTACTGTATTTTACGGATTCCTCGTTTATGTGTTTAATCTTTCTGAAGATGTTTCTAAAATTTTAGAAAACATTTTGAGAAGGCTTGGTTTTCAATAAAACAGAAAACCCTACGAAGTTGCTTTGAGGCAAACATATCGTAGGGCTTTCCAAACTAACCAACCAAATTGTTTATCGTCTTCTTTTTAATTCAGACTTTGTATTATTATTTCTAGAACTATTTTCGGTCCGTGATGTGGTTGTTCTATTTTGATTAGATCGTTGCGCCACTTGCGGTGCTTTTTTTGTAATAGTTTTATTATATGTACGTGTATTTGATGTCTTTGGTTTTTCAGAAACCACTCTTTTATTTCTGTAATCACTTGTTCTATTAGTATTTAACTGTGATACTCTAGTAGTATTTTTTGTTTTTTCATCAAATTTATTCGTTGTTCTGTTTTCAGTTCGTCTCATGTTTTGATTGTTATAAACCTGAGCGACCTCTCTTTTATTTAAATTCGTTGATCTTTTTAACGAATTATCTCTGCGGGTTTCATTATAATTTCTATTTGCAGTAGCATAACTTCTGTTTCTTTCAATAGAGCTACCACGTCTGGTTGCTACAGATGTTGTTGGCCTGTAGTTGTTGTAATAAGGGTTTTTATAGGCATATCTTTCTGGACGATAATATTTTCTATAAGGTTTGTTGTAAACTACACAATAGTTATATGATGGAACACTATAATATGAATGCCATGGTCTATATACATAATATCTGTTATAAGTATTTATATATCCAGAACAATGTGAATAAACGTTGTATCTATTGTAATGAACATAAAGTCCGCCGACTCTTGATATATAACCATAAGTGTTATAATTAATATTTACATTTCCTGCTCTATTAATGCGACCATAATAATCGTAATAAATTGGTACGTTTTCTATTTGAATAACAGCGCCATATTCATCATATTGTACATAGGTATTATAATCATATCCAGAGTTAAAACTAACATGAAGATTTGGTGAACCAAATGAAACATTTAAGTTTGAACGATTTCCTAAAATATTGAAGTCAAACTGGCCATCAGGAAATACTGAGAATTCGATACCTCCTTCAACAAAAATGAAAGAATTACCATAACCATTAATGAAAGTTGTTGTATTAATACTGTTACTAACTTTAGTTTTTGTTGTTGCTGTAGCAGTAATTCCTATGAGAATTAAACTTGCTAATAGTATTGTTCTTTTCATAATTGTTTGTTTTAATAGTGATACAAACAGATAATTACAAACAACGTGCCAGAATATAATTAGATCATAATTCAAATAGTTTATTAAGCAAAAAGTTCTTTACCGTATTCCAAGAAAAATGGTTAAATTAGTAAGTGATTCAGTAGTTTTCAATTTATTTTAGTGAGCTACTGTATAAATATTTCTAAGAGCTATTTTTAAATTCATTTAATTTTAAATTAATCATGGGGGAGAACAATAACCATTTAGACGATTATTTAGACAACCATTATATCCATCGAAGTAATTGGTTACGAGCTGCTGTTTTAGGTGCTAATGATGGTATTTTATCGACAGCCAGTATTGCTATTGGTGTTTCGGCTGCAAGTGATTTAAGAAACCCTGTTGTATTGGCTACATTAGCGGGGTTAGTAGCAGGCGCTTTATCTATGGCCGCTGGTGAATATGTATCTGTGAGTTCCCAAACAGATATTGAAAAATCCGATATTGAAAGGGAGAAAGAAGAATTAATAGAAATGCCGGAAATAGAATTATTAAGACTTGCAGAAATTTATGAAAAGAGAGGTTTAAAAAAAGAGACTGCTTTAATTGTGGCTAAAGAATTTACTGAGCATGATGCACTAGGAGCTCATGTAAGAGATGAATTAGGCATCAATGAAATCAGTCAGGCTAAACCCATTCAGGCGGCATTTGCCTCTGGAGCATCCTTTACCGTTGGAGGAATACTACCACTGTTGGTAACATATTTTTTTCCTTTAAAAAACATGGAATATTCGCTTTATATATCGGCCATTTTATTTCTAATTATTTTAGGGGCGCTAGCCGCTAAAACAGGTGGATCCAATGTGTTTAAGGCGATTATCAGAATTGTATTTTGGGGAACTATCGCTATGGGTATAACTGCTGCTGTAGGATATTTTTTCGGGGTCAATATTTAATAAAACGTTAGGTTTTTTATAAAGGCATTAAGAAGATTAGTGATTAATTATCTTTATTTAAGTTCTTTTTTATAATTTTATAACTAAAGCATTCCATTTATGAAAGAAAGTAGTGTGATTTGTAAAAATTGTGAAAAAGAGTTTAACAGTGTTTATGAGTTTTGTCCACACTGTGGTCAAAAATCCAATGATCAGTTAACTTTAGGGGTTTTATTTTATAATACCATTAGTAATTATTTTTCATTTGATGCACGCTTTTTCAAAAGCTATATTCCTTTAATGTTTAGGCCTGGTTATTTAGCTAGTAAGTTTATTGAAGGTAAGCGGTTATTGTATTTACATCCTGCCCAAATGTATTTGTTTATTTCGGTTTTGTTTTTCTTTTTGTTTTCAATTATAGCAAGAGAAACTACAGAGCAATTTGATACCGCACTAAAAAAAGGGTTTGATAAGACAGAGGCGGTTTTAGATACTATTCAAAAAAATGTTTCAGGTGTGGATTCGATTCAAACAGAAAGGCTTTTAAAACCTTTAAAAGAAAATAATATCAACATAGGTTTTAATCCTAAAGAATTAGATTCTATTATTAACTCTAAAAACCATAAACCTGTGGTCAATTCGAGTTTTAGTTTTAATGAAAAAAAAATAGATTCTTTAATAGCTCTTAATGCGACTGATGCTGAAATATATAGAGCTATGGGACTTAATGAAGATGCCGGTTCTTTTAAGCGTAAATTATATAGCCAGGCTTTAAAATTTTATAAACAGCGTAATGGCGGTACTATTTTACAGGCGTTTTATGATAGTATACCTATTGCCATGTTTATTTTGTTACCCATTTTCGCTTTCTTGTTAAAGCTGTTTTATTTTAGAAAAGGAAGTTTTTCACACCATCTGGTGTTTACCTTTTATTTCTTTTCCTTTTTGTTTATGGTCTTTAGTATTTTGATTTTTATTAATCAATTTTGGAAAATACCAGGGTTTTTAATGGGATTGATTTTATTTTCCACTTTCGTTTATCTCTGGTTGGCCGTTAAAAATTTCTATAAACAGGGGTATTTTTTAAGTTTCTTTAAAAGTGGTGTTATCTCGTTTTTGTATTTGAGTTTTGTAATTCCTGTAGCGGTTGTGATAATAGGAATGATGGCTTTTATGATTTATTAGCAAAACAAAGCTTTATATAAATCAAATATAAGTTAACGAAGTTTTTCTTTTAAATAATGTCCTGTAATGGAAGATGCGGTCTCTACCAGACTTTCAGGAGTCCCGGTTGCCACTATCTGACCTCCATTTTCACCCCCTTCTGGACCTAAATCAATAATGTAATCCGCACATTTTATAAGTTCTAAATTGTGTTCCACAACAATTATAGAATGTCCATTCTCAATTAAAGCATTAAAGGATTTTAAAAGCTTTAATATATCATGAAAATGCAAACCAGTAGTAGGTTCATCGAAAATAAAAAGAGCTTTTTCCTTATTACTGCCTTTACCTAAGAAAGAAGCTAATTTTATACGTTGGGCTTCGCCTCCAGATAGAGTAGAAGAGCTCTGACCTAAGGTCACATATCCTAATCCTACATCTTGCAGCGGTTGTAGTTTATTCTTAATTTTAGTTTGCTTATTAATATCAAAAAAAGAAATCGCTTCATCAATAGTCATATTTAAAATAGCATCAATGTTTTTGTCTGCGAAAGTTACCTCTAGTACTTCTTTTTTAAAACGTTTTCCTTTGCATGTTTCACATTCCAAATGCACATCAGCCATAAATTGCATTTCAATGGTTACTTCACCTTCGCCTTTGCAAGTCTCACAGCGTCCGCCATCTACATTAAAAGAAAAATGTTTCGCCTGAAACCCTCTTATGGCACTTAATTTTTGATTAGCATATAAAGCTCTTATATCATCATAAGCTTTTATATAGGTTACGGGATTAGAACGAGAAGACCGTCCTATAGGGTTTTGGTCAACAAATTCAATGTGATTTATATTGCTAAACTGTCCTTCTAATTTTGAAAATTGCCCTGGTTTATCCCCAAAATCGGTCAATTTCTTCTGTAATGCCGGATAAAGAATCTTTTTAATCAATGTACTTTTTCCACTTCCTGAAACTCCTGTAACCACTGTGAGCATCCCCAATGGAAAACGTACGTCAATATTTTTCAAGTTGTTTTCGCGTGCCCCAATAAGGTCTATGTAGTATTTTGAGGTTCGCCTTGTCTTTGGTATTTCAATTTTTAGGTTGCCATTCAAATATTTGGCTGTTAAAGAACTGGAAGATAAAATCTCAGCATAGGTTCCCTGAGCCACTAATTCACCACCAAAAGTGCCAGCTTCGGGACCAATATCAATGATGCTGTCGGCTGCTTTCATGATGTCTTCATCATGTTCTACTACAATAACCGTATTACCTAAATCTCGCAGTGCCTTTAATACCGTTATCAATCGTTCTGTATCCTTAGGATGCAGACCAATACTAGGTTCATCAAGAATATACATTGACCCTACAAGACTACTACCTAGAGAAGTTGCCAAATTAATTCGCTGACTTTCTCCACCGGATAAGGTATTCGATTTTCTGTTTAATGTTAGGTAATCTAAACCAACATTTGATAGAAAGGACAACCGGTTATTAATTTCTTTTAAAAGTCTGTCAGCCACTTTTGAATCGTACTCATTTAATTTTAAGTTCTTAAAAAATATAGCTAATTTATTTAATGGCATTTCGACTAGATCTGTGATAGTTGCACCATTAATTTTTATATAATTAGCTTCCATACGTAAGCGTTTGCCACCACACACTTTACATTTGGTTTTTCCACGGTAACGAGACAGCATCACTCTGTTTTGTATTTTATAAGCTTTCGACTCTAATTCTGTAAAAAAAGAATTTAAGCCCTCGAAATATTGATTGCCTTCCCATACTAATTGTTTTTGGTCAGCATTTAATTCAAAATATGGCTTGTGAATTGGAAAATTAAATTTATGTGAATTATTAACCAATTGATCTCTATACCAGCTCATGCTTTCTCCGCGCCAAGCGAATACGGCATTCTCATAGATTGATAACCCTGTATTAGGAATCACTAAATCCTCGTCAATTCCAATAATATCGCCATAGCCTTCACATTTTGAGCATGCTCCATAGGGATTATTAAAGCTGAACAAATGCACATTTGGTTCTAAAAACGTTATACCATCCAATTCAAATTTGTTACTAAAGTGTCGTGTAGTCTTATTACCAAGATTTTCAATGATACATTCTCCTTTTCCTTCAAAAAACGCTGTCTGAACCGCATCAGCCAATCGATTTTCAAAATCTTCATCCTGTTTTATTATTATTCTGTCAACTACTAAAAAAATATCTTTTGTTTTTATTTCATTGACTTCATCTATTCTTAAGACCTGATTATTAACTTTAATTCTGGCATATCCTTGCTGTTGTAAGACATTTAATTTATCATGCATTTCCCTTCCGGTTTCCAAATGAATAGGGGCGAGGAGCAATAATCTATTGCCTTCTTCAAAATCTTTTAGATAGTTCAAAACATCTGTTACAGTGTCTTTTTTTACTTCATTTCCAGAAACAGGTGAAAAGGTTTTTCCAATTCTTGCAAATAATAGTTTTAAGTAATCGTAAATTTCTGTGGTAGTACCCACTGTAGATCTCGGGTTTGTAGAATTTACCTTTTGCTCAATGGCAATCGCCGGTGCAATACCCTTTATATAATCAACTTTTGGTTTATTTAGTCGACCTAAAAATTGACGTGCATAACTCGATAGACTTTCTACATACCGTCTTTGTCCTTCAGCATATAACGTGTCGAACGCTAAGCTTGATTTTCCGGATCCAGATAATCCCGTAATCACTACCAATTTGTTCCTAGGAATTACTACATCTATATTTTTTAAGTTGTGCAATTTGGCACCTTTTATAATGATGTTTTGTTTTGGATTGACCTCTGAAAGATTAGTAATCATACTTTTTTAAGAATAATTTTCAAAGATACTATAAGTATTTTATTCCTATTGAATTTATTCACTTTGTATGGATATTTGAGAATACATTTAACAATTTATTCAATTTTGATGTTTGTTACTTTTTACTCGTTTTATCGATTAAATTCATTTTTCGGTTGCTAATTGGCGAAAAAAAGCCTTTATTTTTTGTTTTTTAACATAGTTTGTTATTATATTTGACTAGTCATTCATAAAAAACGACTTGCCTATAGCATAACATTACTTTTAAAAATGTAACCCCAAGCAAAGAAGTACTCTTCGATGCATTTAAAGTAATGACTATGCAACACGAAATTATTCCAGACGCTACATTAGTGAACAATTATATTAATGGAGAAGAGTATGCCTTAGAAATTCTTATTACGAGGCATAAACAAAAAATATACAGTTTTATTTACTCAAAAGTATATGACAGAGATGTTACTGAAGATATTTTTCAGGATACTTTTATAAAAGTTATCCGTACTCTTAAACGAGGGGCTTATAATGAAGAAGGTAAGTTTTTACCTTGGGTGATGCGTATATCACATAATTTGGTAATTGACCATTTTAGAAAGAATAGCAGAATGCCAAAATTTGATAATAGTGGCGAGTTTAGCATTTTTTCTGTTTTAAGTGATAGTTCCTTAAATGCTGAAAAACAACTTATTAAAGATCAGGTTGAAAATGATGTTAGACGTTTGGTTGAAGAGCTTCCTGAAGATCAAAAAGATGTATTATTGATGCGTATTTATGAAGATATGAGTTTTAAAGATATTTCTGATAAAACTGGGGTTAGCATTAATACTGCATTAGGTAGAATGCGATACGCCTTGATTAATTTGAGAAAAATTATAGATAAACATAATATTGTTTTAACCAATTAAACAATAAAGTAAGTTTTGTTGCGTTTGATAGAATATGAATATAAATATTTACAAATGGCAAAACTTTACACTAATAATTATATTAAAAACTTTAATAAGTTAGAACCGAAAGAAGAAACGGTTAATTTTCTTCTCAATTATTCAAAAGCTTTAAGTGTTATTAATTGTAATAAAATGAAGTTTGAAGCGCTTCTTAACTAAACTTTGAAAAAGGTCCTGAATTTTAAATTTCAGGACTTTTTTGATTTATTATAGTCAGCTATTACAGATTTTCTACCTATGGTTTTCGTAATGATGTCTTTTTCGAGATCCCAGCCACGAGCAGGTGAATATTGTCGGCCATACCAAATTATTTGCAGGTGTAAATCATTCCAAAGTTCCTTTGGGAATAATCTTTTAGCATCTTTTTCGGTTTGAACAACATTTTTTCCATTACTTAAATTCCATCTATACATCAATCGATGAATGTGTGTATCTACAGGAAAAGCAGGAATGCCAAAAGCTTGAGACATTACTACCGCGGCAGTTTTATGACCCACAGCTGGTAACTCTTCAAGATCCTCATAAGTTTTGGGAACTTTTCCTTTATGTTTTTCAATAAGAATTTTAGATAATCCATATATACCCTTACTTTTCATGGGTGATAAGCCAACTGGTTTTATAATATCTCTAATTTCTTCAACAGAGAGTTTAATCATGTCATATGGGTTATCGGCTTTTTCAAACAACAATGGTGTAATTTGATTGACTCTCACATCTGTACTTTGGGCTGACATTAAAACTGCAATTAAAAGCGTATAAGGATCTTTATGAGTTAGGGGTATAGGTATTTCTGGATATAAGGTCTGTAAAGTTGAAATCACAAATTCAACATTTTCTTGTTTTGACATTTATTGTATTTTTGTATTACAAAGTTAAAAAATATGAACACATTAAAAGTAGGGGAAATCGTTCCTGATTTTAGCGCATTAAATGATCAAGGTGTTACCGTTTCATTATCAGATTTTAAAGGTAAAAAATTAGTAGTATTCTTTTATCCTAAGGCCAATACACCTGGATGCACGGCTGAAGCTTGTAATTTAAGAGACCACTATACTTTACTTAAAGAAAGGGGATTTGAACTATTAGGTGTGAGTGCTGACCCTGTAAAAAAGCAAGCACAATTTAAAAATAAATACGAGTTTCCTTTTCCGTTGTTAGCCGATGAAGATAAAACAGTAATTAATGCATTTGGAGTCTGGGGTCCTAAAAAATTTATGGGGCGAACTTATGATGGAATTCACAGAATGACTTTTGTAATTGATGAACAAGGTATTGTACAGCGTGTTATTGATAAAGTGAAAACAAAAGACCACGCTGCACAACTATTAGAGGACTAACGCTTATTTAATTTTCGTCTTCTATTGTAACCAAATAATCGTTGATCTTTTATAATATCAGGAACACCTTCAGGAAGCATATCTTCCCAGCCTTCTTCGTTTTGGTGAATCATTTCTAGTACTTCTCTTGATAAGATATCTAAAATTTCAGGATTAAAGTCTTTAATATCGTTCATTTTACCGTTGTATTTAAAGAACTTATAGAGTTCTTTCATACGTGGATGCACTTTCAGGTTTTCACTTGTAAATAATTCTCCGGTCTGATGGTTTTTAAGCGGATATAAATAGACTTTCAAATCTTTAAAGAATAATTTTCCAAAAGCTTCTAAAATCCCACCACTTAAATGACGGTAGTATTTTTCATCAAAAATCTGAATTAAATTATAAACACCCATTGCCAATGCCATTCTTGCTTTGGTGAATTGTGCAAAATACTCAACCAATCTATAATACTCCTGGAAATTGGTAATCATTACGGTTTGTCCTAAAGAACACAACAATTCAGCTCTATCTAAAAAGTCACGCTCATTAATTTTACCTTCCGCACGAAGATTGGTTAAAGTGATTTCAAAAATAACTTTGACATTATTTTTATCAACCGTTTTTTCAGCATAAAACAGTTCTTTAGCTTTTTCATATATATCCATATTAACCTTCGTAACGGGTCTGAAACTACCACGAAGCGCTAATATGTTTTTTTTGTACAGTTCTTGAGCAGGTAACAAATTGATCCCATCAGGTCCAAACATAACTGCTTCAGTCATGCCATTTTTAACCAATTGAAGGCTCATCAATCTGTTATCTACATAAGTAAATCGACAACCAGAGAAATTAATCATATCGATTTCAATCTGATCTTTTTCAATATTGTCGTAAAGGGATTTTACTATTTCTTTTGGATCATCATGCATATAAAAACCTCCAAATATCAGGTTTACACCAAGAACACCTAAGGTTTCCTGTTGTAACTGAGCATTGGTTTGTTTAAATCGCACATGCAATATAATTTCGTTGTAATCTTCTAAGGGGTCTAATTGAAATTTAACGCCGACCCAACCATGTCCTTTAAATTTCTTTGAAAAATCAATGGTTGCTACCGTATTAGCAAAAGCAAAGAATAATTTATCAGGGTGTTTGTCTCTGGTAATACGGTCTTCCACCAAACTCACTTCATGATTCAGCATTTTTCGTAAACGCGATTCACTTACGTAGCGGTTATCGTTTTCCACACCATAAATAGCATCACTAAAATCTTTGTCGTAAGCCGACATTGCTTTAGCTATGGTTCCAGAACTGCCACCAGCACGAAAAAAATTTCTTACCGTTTCCTGTCCTGCACCAATTTCGGCAAATGTTCCGTAGATATTGTCATTTAGATTGATTTGTAAAGACTTCTGCTTAATAGTCAGAATCTTACTTATTTCCTTATCTCCTTTTAATTTTAAAGCCATATTTTTTTTGTTGTGACAAAAGTAGAAAAAAAAACAACGCTTTAAATAAATAAACAAAGCCATTTCTTTTAGAGAAATGGCTTTAACATATTTTAATATTAATTAGATTACATCCCTTTTAGTTCAGAAATTAATGCTTGAATAACACCTTTTGCATCTCCAAAAAGCATGGATGATTTTTGATTGTAGAACAATTCATTTTCAATACCTGCATATCCAGGATTCATACTTCTTTTATTAATAATGATGCTTTTTGCATTTTCAACATCTAAAATAGGCATGCCATAAATTGGACTTGCAGGATTGTTATGAGCAGCTGGGTTAACTACATCATTAGCTCCAACTACAAAAACAACATCGGTATTAGAAAATTCAGGATTTACATCTTCCATTTCCACTAGTTTATCATAATCCACATTAGTTTCCGCTAATAATACATTCATATGCCCTGGCATACGCCCTGCTACAGGATGTATGGCATATTTTACTGAAACACCTTTAGATTCCAGCAATTGCTCCAATTCATGGATAGCATGTTGTGCTTGTGCTACAGCTAAACCATATCCAGGAACAATAATAACACGTTGTGAATAGTTCATTAATATAGCCACATCGCTTACCGTTGTTTTTTTGATCGAACCAGTTATTGTTTGAGAATCAGTATCTCCAGCCGGTGTATCTGCACTTCCAAAGCTTCCAAAAATAACACTCACTAACGACCTGTTCATAGCATTACACATCGCGAATGTTAAAATTGTTCCTGCAGAACCTACTAAAATACCTCCTGTAAGCATAACCATATTACCATATAAGAAACCACCTAAAGCAGCCGCTAATCCTGTAAATGAATTTAATAGCGAAATAACCACTGGCATATCGGCGCCACCAATAGGTAATACAAATAAAATACCATAAGCAAGAGCCGCAAAGAATAACACGTACACTAATAACTGACTTTCTGTTCCTGACCAGGCTATAAATCCAGCAAACACAAATAAACTTATAATAACTAAGTTATTTAATATGTTGTATTTAGGTAATCGTAATGGTTTGTTCAAGGTACCATTAAGTTTTGCCCATGCAATCATACTTCCAGAAAATGAAATACTACCGATGATGATTCCGGCAACAATAGTCGCTGTCGATAACTGGTCACCTGTATAATGTTCAAATTCAATAAGTCCGATTAATGCGGCACTGGCACCACCCATACCATTAAACAAAGATACTAATTCAGGCATTTTGGTCATGGCTACTTTTTTAGCAATCACCCAACCTATAATGGTTCCAATAAGAATGGCGGTTCCAATTAATATATAAATAAAAGTAGGCACCTCTCCCTGATATAAGAAAATGGTTCCAAAAATAGCCATCGTCATACCTGCCGCAGCTATTAAATTTCCTCGTCTTGCAGATTCTGGCTTACCCAACATCTTTAATCCCAGAATATAGGTCATTGATGCAATAAGATAAATAAACTCCAAACTAAATATATACTCCATTATTTTTTCTTTTTAAACATTTCTAACATGCGGTCAGTCACTACAAAACCTCCAACCACGTTAAGGGTCCCTAAAAGTACCGCTACGAAGCCCAAAGCCTGTCCCAAATAATTTTCAGGATTGACGCCTAATAAGACTAAAATAGCACCGATAATAACAACACCATGAATGGCATTGGCACCCGACATTAAAGGCGTGTGCAGTACGGCAGGTACATGACCAATTATTTCAACTCCGACAAATATCATCAGAACGACGATATATATCATTTGCATATTATTACTAATAAACTCTATTAATTCATTCATTTGTTACGATGTTTTTCCGTTTTGTCTAATTTCTCCGTTATATACGATTAAAGTTTCGTCCACAATCTGGTCTTCCAAATCCCATTTAAATTGACTACCTTCTGATAGATGTACCAAATAATTAAAGGTGTTTTTGGCGTATAAGTCACTGGCATTTGTAGAAACACTTTCAGGAGCGATGGTTGTTCCAATAATTTTCACTCCATGTTTAATTACTGTTTTATTCATGGCACTTAATTCGCAGTTACCACCTTGTGCAGCGGCTAAATCAATAATTACAGCACCATTTTGCATTTGCTTAACCTGATCTTCAGTAATTAATACGGGTGATCGTCTTCCTGGAATCATTGCTGTTGTAATGACTAAATCCGCTTTGAATAAAGATTTATCAACTGCTTCTTTTTGACGTCTTGCGTAATCTTCAGAAGCAACTTTTGCATAGCCACCTTCTGATTCTTCTCCTTTATTATCAACCATGATAAATTTACCACCTAAAGATTCTACTTGTTCTTTAGTTTCAGTTCTTATATCGGTTGCTTCTACAATAGCTCCAAGTCGTTTAGCAGTAGCGATAGCCTGTAAACCTGCAACACCAACACCATATACTAAGACTCTGGCAGGGGAGATAGTCCCTGCTGCAGTCATCATTAAAGGAAATATTTTTGTCATTTCGTAAGCTCCTTTTATAATCGCCTTATATCCTGCTAAATTATTTTGAGAACTCAGTACATCCATATCTTGAGCTCGTGAAATTCGAGGCATAGCATCCATAGAAAATGCAGTCGCACCTCTTTCAGAAACAATCTCCATATCGTGTGGATGCGATTTATGAAATAATTGTGCAATAATGATTTGACCTTTCTTTAATTTATTCAGTTCCTTATTATCAAAAGGATTGATTTTAATTAAAATATCTGCATTTTTAATAAGATCATCTTTAGTTCTAATACTTGCGCCAGCTTTACTGTAATCAGAATTTTTATAAGAAGAATTTGCACCTGCATCTTCTTCAACTCTTACTTCAAATCCCTTTTCAATCAGTTGCTGGGTAATTTTGGGCGTAATAGCCACTCTATTATCCCCTTTTTGGGTTTCTTTTAAAACACCTATTATCATACGAAAACGTTTTAGTTTTTATTCGATAAAAATACTTTATTACTAACGTTTATAATCTGATAATTATCATGTTTTGGCTTAAAAAATTATATAGGTTATATTATTGCGATTTGCTTTGTTTTAAAAAATACCAAAGCATCTGTACGGTTTAAATAATATATGTTAATTTTAAACTTTAATTAATATTCATTTCATGACCATCACCTTTTTAGGAACTGGTACGTCTCAAGGTATTCCCGTTATTGGGAGTCAACACCCTGTTTGCTTTAGTGATGATTTAAAAGACAAAAGGTTACGTGTATCGGTTTTGATTGAATGGGACCAGTATGCTTATGTAATAGATTGTGGGCCAGATTTCAGACAACAGATGTTGCGAGCCCAATGTACTCACATTGATGGGATATTATTTACTCATGAACACTCCGACCATGTAGCAGGTCTTGATGATGTGCGACCTTTTTATTTTAGGCAGGGTGATGTACCCATTTATGCGCATCAAAGAGTTATTGAATCCCTTACAAGACGCTTTGATTATATTTTTACCACAGATAATAAATATCCTGGGGTACCAACCCTATCTGTTAATATTATAGAAAATAAACCATTCCTATTGAAAAATCTGGAAGTAATCCCTATAAATGGAATGCATCATGAATTACAGGTTTTTGGATTTCGATTTAAAGATTTTGCATATTTAACCGATATGAAAAGGGTAGAAGCTGTCGAAATTCAAAAAATTAAAAACATTAAGATTTTAGTTATCAATGCATTGAGACACGAGCCTCATATCTCTCATTTCAATTTAGAAGAAGCTTTAGAATTTATAAATCAGGTTAACCCTGAGATGGCTTATATTACCCATATTAGTCATTTATTAGGTTTCCATGAAGTGGTGGAAAAAAACTTACCTAAAAATGTCTATCTGGCATACGACAGTTTACAAATTACTATTTAATCATTATTATGAAGCAACGTATTTTTATCTACTTATTTATTTTTTCAGTATTAATCATATTGTTTCAATATGTTAATGCTAAACGTGTTTTTGAAATTCAAAATAAAAAAATACAATCCTATGAAACTAGATTAGTTACCTGCGAAGATTCAATAGCAAAGTTGGAGAACGAGGTTTTAGATTTATATCATTTTAATTTAGATAAAAATGAAGATGCTCTGAGTTATTTTGAAAAAAAAGGTTTTAAGGTGGAGGAATTGATTCCGTATATCAAAGA
>JAHEDS010000060.1 GCA_024641135.1 Flavobacteriales bacterium | reverse complement strand
ACACACCCAGGCACTAAACTCCTCTTTATGGGTGGCGAGTTTGGGCAATTTAGGGAGTGGGATTTTGAAACTAGTTTAGACTGGAATTTATTGGAGTATAGTCCACATAAAAACCTTCAAAATTATTTCAAATCGCTTAACGCCTTTTATAAATCGACCCCGGCCCTATTTGAAAAGGCTTTTAGTGGCGAAGGCTTTGAATGGATAAGCTATGACGACCATCAAAATTCGGTAATATCTTATATACGAAAAGGCTATAAAAAAGAAAATAATGTGGTTGTGGTTTGTAACCTCACACCCAAGGTTCATGGAAAATATAAAATAGGTCTTCCGTCTAAAGGAAAACTGACTGAAGTTTTTAATAGTGACGCCATTGAATTTGGTGGAAGTGGTGTTTCTAATAAAAAATCTATTATTATAAAAAAAGAACAATGGGGTGGTAGAGAATATTCTGCCGAGCTTATTTTACCCCCATTAGGTATATGCGTTTTTCAGATAAACACATAGTGGTTTAAGGTTTCTTTAATATTACCGCTATTCTGTTGCATATTATACAATTAAGCGCCTTTCTTTTTATAAAAAAACGGGCGCTTAATTTATTAATTTTAGTAATTTCGCCAACTTACTAAATCGAATCTTTTTATGATTTTAAATACAGAATTAGAATATAAAGGAAACCTGTTTCCTTCCAAAATAATTTCATTCAAAAAAAACTTAGACACCCTTGCCTTCACTACTGAAAACAATGTTATTTTACATGTAACAGTAGTTAGAGACAGTGTTTTAAGGTTTAGGTATACTACAAGAGGGGCGTTTGACAAAGATTTTTCCTATGCTATAACGAAGTATGCCAGCAGGGGGTATAATTTACTAGATGTAACAGAAGATAAGGAAAAATATACAATCACAACTTCAAAACTAATTTGTCACATTTTAAAAGCG
Source organism: Flavobacteriales bacterium (assembly GCA_024641135.1). Taxonomy (GTDB): domain Bacteria; phylum Bacteroidota; class Bacteroidia; order Flavobacteriales; family Flavobacteriaceae; genus Yeosuana. The sequence goes on along the minus strand of JAHEDS010000060.1, from coordinate 16,137 downwards.
GATGCAAGAACAGCAATTTTTGATGCTAAAGACAAATCTCTTATTTGTGAAGACGAAATAGGCTTTCACTGGGAAGAAAGCTATGAGTATGGAGGAGATATTGTTAAAATGTCAAAAACATCTCATACTGGAGAGGCTTATTATGGTTTAGGAGACAAACCCGTTGATAACAATTTAAAAGGAAAACGCTTTGAAAACTGGGTTACCGATTCCTATGCTTTTGGAAAAGATACCGATCCTATTTATAAAGCTATTCCATTTTATACTGGGCTTTTACAAAATAAAAATGCCTACGGAATCTTTTTTGATAACACATTTCGATCCTTCTTCGATTTCTGTCACGAACGCAGAAATATAACTAGTTTCTGGGCTCAAGGCGGCGAAATGAACTATTACTTCTTTTATGGTCCAGATATGTCTGAAGTGGTCACAAACTATACAGACTTAACAGGAAGACCCCATGAAATGCCCGCTTTATGGACTTTAGGATATCACCAGTGTAAATGGAGCTACTATCCAGAATCTAACGTAAAAGAGGTGGCGGCAAAGTTTAGAGAGCTTCAAATTCCATGCGATGCCATTTATTTAGATATTGATTACATGGAAGGGTTTAGGTGTTTTACTTGGAACAAAGAATACTTCCCAGACCCCAAGCGAATGGTAAAAGAATTGGCAGATGATGGTTTTAAAACCATTGTTATTATCGATCCTGGAATTAAGATAGATCCAGAATATGATGTTTTTAATGAAGGCTTAGAGAACGATTATTTCTGTAAACGTGCAGATGGTCCTTACATGAAAGGAAAAGTTTGGCCTGGAGAATGTTATTTCCCAGACTTTACTAACCCAGAAGTTCGTGAGTGGTGGTCTGACTTATTTAAAGAGCTAGTTGAAGATATTGGAGTTAAAGGTGTTTGGAATGATATGAATGAGCCCGCCGTTATGGATGTTCCGGGAAAAACATTCCCATATGATGTAAGGCATGAATATGATGGTAACAGATGCAGTCATAGAAAAGCCCATAATATATATGGGATGCAAATGGCCAGAGCAACTTATCAAGGTTTAAAAAAGTTTTCTTATCCTAAGAGGCCTTTTGTTATTACACGTGCGGCCTATTCAGGAACACAGCGCTATACCTCAACCTGGACTGGAGACAATGTAGCTACTTGGGAACATTTAAGCATTGCTAATACACAAGCACAACGTATGTGTCTATCTGGCTATTCTTTTGTTGGCTCTGATATAGGTGGTTTTGCAGAGCAACCTAATGGTGAATTATACGCTCGTTGGATTCAGTTAGGTGTTTTTCATCCGTTTTGCAGAACACATTCATCAGGAGATCATGGGGATCAGGAACCTTGGGCATTTGGTACAAACGTGACCAATGTAGTTAGAAAATTTATTGAGCTCAGATATCAATTATTACCTTATTTATATACTGCATTTTGGAGATATGCGAATGAAGGAATTCCAATATTAAAATCATTAGTTTTATTCGATCAGCAAGATTCTCATACCCATTATAGAAATGATGAATTTATTTTCGGCGAAAAAATCCTAGTGTGCCCAATCCTTGAGCCCAATGCTAAAGGACGTAGAATGTACATTCCTTTAGGAAATTGGTATAACTTATGGACCGACGAATTAGTTGAAGGCGGTCAAGAAATTTGGGTTGATGCTGATTTAGATTCTATGCCGATATTTATAAAAGAAGGCGCTATTATTCCTAAATATCCTATACAACAATATGTTGGCGAAAAAGAAATTGAGGAAGTTATTCTTGATATTTATTATAAACCCGGAAAAGAGACTTCGCAAATTTATGATGACGCCCATGATGGTTATGATTATATTAAAGGACGATATAGCCTCAGAGACTTAACCTTAATTGGTAAGGAAAATGAATTAATTATTCAACAATATAAATCTGGTAAATATACCGCTCCTTTTGAAACATTTAAACTGAGATTACATGGTTTACCTTTTAAGGTTACCAAGTTAGAAATTGATAAAGAAGGATTTATTTGTGAAGATGTAAAAGAAAACGGAGAAACCATATTAACCGTTAGTAAAGACTTTACAGAAATTCATATTAAGTAAAATTAATATCTTTAATACACTGAAACCCCCTGAGTTTTAATTTAACTTAGGGGTTTTTATTTCATTAATTCGTTTTCCTAAATACACGAACTTATACCCCTTTTCCACTTTGCTAATTGCTTTATTATAAGACGAAATAATCTCTAAAACACCTCGTTTATCTTTAACCAAAAGAGGGATTCTGTCTTCATCTGTATTAGTTAGTTCTATTAATTCTTCATAATGGGTTCTGTCTTTAATTTCAATTTCGTGAATTTTAGGATATTTACGAGCCACTTCAGTAAGCTGAATAAAATCATCTGTATGTGAAAATAAACCTTCTTTAGGCGTGTTTTCTGCTGGAGCATTTATTTCATCAACGGTAATTAACCTAAAGGAACCATTTTCTCCGAATTGGTCTTTAAACTTGTTAATTGCATATTTATTAATGTCTGCACTTCCTGTTAAGGCCATTAAAAATCCAACGTCATTAAGCTCTATATTATCATTCAATGTTTCCGAATAAATATCAACATTAATCGCTTCTAATTCCAGTTCTTGTGCTAATTTTATATTCGTCTGGTTGCTGTCAACTAATACAACATGTCGTCCATTATCTTCTAAATACCTACCAATTAGTCTAGAAAATTGAGAAGCTCCCACAATTAAAATACCTTCTGATCGTTTAAGAAAAACCCCTATTAACTTCGCAAAAGGTCTAGCGGTTGTAGCATTAAGTAAAACCGTGCCTAATACAATCATAAATACTAATGGTGTAATATACTCAGCACCCTCAACACCTTGTTTTAAAAGTTTACTTCCAAATAAAGAAGCGATACCTGCCGCTACAATTCCCCTTGGCCCAACCCAGCTTATAAACAACCTCTCGTTAAATCTGAGTTGCGAACCTGCCGTACTTAAAAAGACACCAATGGGTCTAATAACAAAAACAACTACAGCAAAAAGAATAGCCGTTTCCCATTTATAAAGCAGCATTAAATCTTGAATATTAATGTTGGCCGCTAATAAAATAAAGAGTATTGAAATTAACAAAACGCTCAAAGATTCCTTAAAATAAAGAAGTTCTTTAATGTTTTCTAATTTACCGTTTCCCAAAACCATACCCATTACAACGACTGCTAATAAGCCAGATTCGTGTGCAAAAATTTCAGACTCTACAAACACTAATAAAACAGTAGAAAGTGAAACAACATTTAATAAATAATGAGGTATAAGCTTTTTGTTTACAGAAAATGCTAAGGCATGCGCAAACGTAAAACCAAAGGTAGTACCAAAAAGAATGATCTTTCCAAACTCAACTAGAGCTGTCTTGGTAAAGCCACTATCTCCTTCAACGCTAATAAATTCAAATACTAATACCGCAACCAAGGCTCCTATTGGGTCAATTAAAATACCTTCCCACTTTAAAACCGTTGAAACATCTTTTTTAAGCGGAATATTTCTAAGAATCGGAGTGATTACTGTAGGTCCTGTAACTATAATCAGTGCCGAAAACAAAAAAGATATTTCCCAACTAAGGTTAAAAATAAAATGAGCCAAAAGACCCGCTCCAAAAAAGGTAATAGCAGAACCCAAGGTTATTAGCTTAGTAATAACCGGTCCCACATTTTTTATTTCTGAACGCTTTAGTGTTAACCCTCCTTCAAACAAGATGATGCTAATAGCAAGAGATACAAAATAAAATAAGCCTTCACCAGGAAACAATCCATTGACGCCGTTCCAAACAGGCTCAATCCATTTTGAGCCATCATCAGTAAAAAAAGCAGCTGCAATAGGGCCCACTAATAACCCAATTAAAATTAATGGTAGAATTGCAGGAATTTTAAACTTCCATGCCACCCATTGGGCAAGTATTCCTAAAATAATAATTCCGGCCAGTTCCAGCATAAAATATGTTTTGTTTTTGGGTAAAGTTAATAAGAATTAAGTAAATAAACGCGTTAGTTATCCTTCATAGTAAGACGCAAAACTGAACAGGCCGATTTCTCTGTAAATTTGTCTTTTCCTGTTCCAAAAAGAACATTAATCCAATTGTCCTTTTGTGGGGTTCCTAGTATAAGCAAGTCGTATCCTGCTGAAGTTTTTGAAATAGCCTCGATGGAATTATCTGATTTTAAAATAATTAAATTGCTTTTAGAAGTTGCTTTATTTAATATAATCGATGAGCTTTCTTGCATTTGGGAAAGTTCTTCTTTAGAAAACTGAGTGGGAACCACATGAAGTAATGTTAAAGAAGCATTATAAAACTGACAAATACGATCGGCAATTGCAATAAAGTTTTTGTCCTTTCTACCTGGGCGAAGAGCAATCAACACCTTGCTAATATGTCTTACACCATTATCTTTAAACAAAGCAAAATCAGAATTTATATTGGTAACCAGCCAGCCAATTGGATTTCTAACAAATATACCGTTATGAGCCTTTCCATTCCATCCCATTACTAGCCAATCACAATTAGTTTGATTGCTTAATTCGTCTATTGTTTCAGATATATCGTGGGTTACTACGGCTTCAAAATCGATGTCCAATTTTTTTGCATTAGCTAGGCCCGAAATTCTTCTGGCTAAAGAATGAATTTTTGGATTGTCATCCATAAAGGCATCTAAATATGTCTGGTTGGGAACTTCTGTAATATTTATTGCTTGTAATTGTTGTCGTCTATTAATTGCTGCTCCAATTTCAACAAGCATCTCTGGAGAGTTTTCATTACCTAATAAGGGTACAACGACTCCGGCATCAGAAACTAATTTACCATCAAGAAGCCCTTTATTTATATAATTAACAACTTTAATTTCTTTCTTTTCTTTATTCTTTTTTTTATACAATAAATAGAGCGCTGGTCGATGACCATATTTTCTTAAAACACCCGTTCTGCGTGTTTTGGTTCCAAAATTAAAATATATAATAACCCCTAATATTATAATGGCTATAATTGACAAAAACGGTAATAGCCCCAACAAAACAAGTAATATAATACCGCTAATTATTCCAAAAATTTGAACCAAAGGGTACAGCGGTGATCTGAATGGTGGGTTGTACCATTGGGCAGAAGTTTCTCTTAAAACAATTACAGCAGCATTAACCAAAATAAACATCATTACCATAAAAGCACTTGCCAGTTTTGCTATTTTTTCAACATCTAAAAATAAAATAACCAATGCCATAACGGTACAGGTTAAGATGATTGTGGAAGTAGGCGTTAGATATTTAGAATGAATTTTACTCATAAATGATGGCAGAAGTTTGTGTCTAGCCATCGCAAATGGAAATCGAGAAGCTGCCAATACACCAGAATTTGCCATTGATATAAGTGTAACAACACCAATTATGGCGGCAGCATAACCTATATATTCACCACCCAGCATGTTGGCAATGGTATAAATTGGTTTAATGTCTTTTTCTAATTCTCCTAACGGAATATTTCCCACCAGCACAAAAGCAATGGAAACATAAATAGTCGTCATTATAAACAGTGACAAAATCATCGCTCTAGGAAGGTTTCTGTCTGGGTTTTTAATTTCGCCCGCAATAGCCGCCACCTTAGTCACACCTGCATAAGAAATATAGACAAAGGCAACTGTAGACATAAGCCCAAGGTTTCCGTTTAATAAAAACGGCTTTAAATAAACACTATTAACTTCCGGAAGGCCAAAAATTAGAATTAACGTAAGGCAGATCAAGCTAAAGACAACAATTACAACTTGTACCTTACCCACTTTTTTTACTCCGAAAATATTTAGTAGTAAAATTATACTTAGGAAAAATACAGCAACCATTCTTGTGAGGTTAGCATCTATACTAATTAAAATAGATAAATAGGCTCCAAAACCAACCAAAGCAAACGAACTTTTAAGCAATAAGGAAAGCCATAATCCTATCCCGGCAACAGTTCCTAAAACGGGGCCAAAAGCACGTTCAATATAAACATAGGTTCCGCCTGAAGAGGGCATGGCAGTTGCAAGCTCAGATTTAGAAAGTGCTGCAGGCAATATGCAAATAGCAGCAATTAAATACGCCAACCAAACCGAAGATCCTGTTTTTGCTGCTGCCAATCCTGGTAGCACAAAAATACCGCTTCCAAGCATGCCGCCAATACTAATTGCAATAACAGAGATTAACGATAAGCTGCGTTCTAATTTTTTCAAATGCTTTTATTTAGCTCCTAAATTACTCTTTTTTTTATAAGCCTAAAAATCATAATAAATTCTTAAGAATTAACACTTATTCTACCTCTTTTATTAAATTTGTGTACTTATGAATTTATACCCCATTAATTCTGGAAATTTAAAACTAGATGGAGGCGCCATGTTTGGCGTTGTTCCTAAATCAATTTGGAATCAAACAAATCCTGCAGATTCAAATAACATGATTGATATCGCAACGCGTTGTTTGCTAATTGAAAACGAAAACAAGCTTGTTTTAATAGACACTGGAATGGGTAATAAGCAATCTGAAAAATTTTTTGGCTATTATTACTTGTGGGGCGATGATACTTTGGAAAAATCTTTAAAACAATATGGGTTTCATCCAAACGATATCACAGATGTTTTTATGACTCATTTACACTTTGATCATTGTGGAGGAAGTGTTCAGTGGAATAACACCAAAACAGGTTATGAACCAGCCTTTAAAAATGCTCATTTTTGGAGTAATCAAGACCACTGGAACTGGGCAACTCAACCAAATAAGCGCGAAAAAGCCTCTTTTTTAAAAGAGAACATTTTACCTATGCAGGAAAGTGGCCAGCTTAAATTCACTTCAATTCCAAAAGAAGATACCCTTTTTAATTGTGAGCTTGGGTTTGATATCTTTTATGCCAACGGGCATACAGATAAGCAAATGATTCCAATGATTCAATATAAGGGCAAAACCATTTGCTTTATGGCCGATTTACTTCCAACTGCCGGACATCTACCCTTGCCTTTTGTTATGGGCTATGATACCAGACCATTATTGACACTGGATGAAAAGGAGGTCTTTTTAAACCGTGCTGCAGACAATGAATATTATCTATTTTTAGAACACGATGCGCATAATGAAATTATTACAGTTAAGCATACCGAAAAAGGGGTGCGACTAAAAGATATTTACACAACTTCTGAAATTTTTAATTAACAATTAACTCTAATGAAACTATTTAAATCTTTATTATTTGCGACTCTGCTAGCGTCGTTACTTTATAGCTGTGGTAGTACCGCTATTATTTCAACTCCAATTGAAAACATTGATAGTGTGCCTTTAAAAACGACCGATTTAACTATTGCAGAAAAACATAATTGGGGGCATTTAGACCTTATCAAAGACACTATTCCCGGTATGAGTGTGGATAAAGCGTATGCTGAAATCTTAAAAAACAAGTCTGGAAAAAAAGTTATTGTAGCGGTGGTAGATTCTGGTATTGACATTGACCACGAAGATTTAAATGATGTTATTTGGACCAATAAAGGTGAAATTCCAAACAACGGAATAGATGATGACAAAAATGGTTATGTAGACGATGTTCATGGTTGGAATTTCTTAGGAGATGGTTATGATGAACAATTAGAGTATGTGCGCATTTTAGCTAGTGGGGACAGTAAAAATCCTGAGTACGAAAAGGCTAAAGCAGAATACGATAAAGAATTTAAATTGTGGACTGGAAGAAAAACCCAGTACGATCAAATATATAGTCGAATTAAAAGTGCTGATGAGGCTCTCGCCAATTACTTAAATAAAAAGGACTATACAAAAGAAGATGTTCAAGGCATAAAATCAGATGATCAAGAAGTTGCTCAGGCTGTCCAAATGATGAACTACATGTATAGTAATGGATTAGATTCTATAAAAGAAGCTTATAGTGAAATTGAAGGGGCATTAGAAAACATCAACGACCGTTTAAACTATAATTTAAATATTGATTTTAAAGGTCGTATTAATGGTGATAACCCAGACGATATGAGCACTAAGTTTTATGGGAATGGGAATGTTAAACCTGTTAAGAAAAGTGAAAGCCATGGAACACATGTTGCGGGAATTATTGCTGCCGAAAGAAATAATGAATTAGGAGCAAACGGTGTTGCAAATAATGTTGAAATCATGTCTGTTCGCACAGTACCAAATGGAGATGAATACGATAAAGACGTGGCTTTAGCAATTCGTTATGCTGTTGATAATGGGGCCAAAATTATTAATGCAAGTTTTGGTAAATACTATTCACCACATAGTGACTGGGTAAGAGAAGCGATTACCTATGCTGGTAAACACGATGTTTTGTTTGTAAATGCCGCAGGAAATGAAGGTGAGGATTTAGATACAGTCGCAATTTATCCTAACGATCAAGTTGATAATGGTTCGGAAGTTTCTGATACTTTTATAACCGTTGGTGCCTTAGAGCCTAAATATGGAGAAAATATGGTAGCTGGTTTTTCAAACTATGGAAAAGTAAATGTAGATGTATTTGCTCCGGGAGCAAAAGTTTATTCAACTACTCCAGAAAATGAATATGACACAAAAGGAGGGACTTCAATGGCGGCGCCAGCCGTTGCCGGTGTTGCGGCTTTAATCCGTTCATACTATCCAAGCTTAACAGCCGCTCAAGTAAAACAAATTTTGATGGATTCTGGTTTAACTGTGAAAACCAAAGTGGTTGCAGGAGGTGATACTAACAATATTAAACCTTTTGTAGAATTAACAAAGTCTGGTAAAATGGTAAATGCTTATAACGCTTTAATTCTTGCGTCACAAAGGGCTAAATAAAAACCTTAAACAATTAACAAAAAGGGGGGCTTATCCCCTTTTTGTTTTAAATATATTCACTTAATTAAAAACATTGCTTTATGAAACGATTCCTTTTTTCTGTGTTTACTATGGTGGTTACAATGTATTGTAGTGCATTTAACTTAATAAACACATCTGGAACAAACACACAAGAACCTGGATACTGGCAACAACATGTTGATTATACTATGGCAATTGATGTAGATGTAAAAACGTATCAATATACCGGAACACAACATTTAGTGTACACAAACAATTCTCCAGATGTTTTGAATCGGGTGTATTACCACTTATTTTTTAATGCGTTTCAACCGGGAAGTGAAATGGATGTGCATTCTTTAACTATAGCAGATCCAGATCCTAGAGTAAAAGACCTTATAAGTAAATTAAGCCCAGAAGATATTGGTTATTTAAAAGTTTCATCATTAAAACAAAATGGAACAGCACTAACTTTTGAAACTGTAGGGACTGTTTTAGAGGTGAATTTAGCCACTCCTATTCAACCCGGAGAGCAAGTAACTTTTGATATGGTTTTTAATGGTCAGGTGCCTTTACAAATACGTCGTGCTGGTAAAAATAATAAAGAAGGAGTAGCTTTGTCCATGGCACAGTGGTATCCTAAACTGGCTGAATATGATTTTGAAGGCTGGCATGCAGATCCTTATATAGCACGCGAATTTTTTGGTGTTTGGGGCGATTTTGATGTTAGTATCACTATTGATAAAAATTATACTATTGGCGGAAGTGGTTATCTCCAAAACCCAGAAGAAATTGGTCATGGTTATACTTCAGAAAAAATAAAAAAAATAAAAGGAGATAAATTAACATGGCACTTTTTAGCGCCTAATGTTCATGATTTTACCTGGACAGCAGACCCTAATTATGCACACGATACTATGCAGGTACCTAATGGGCCTTTATTGCATTTTTTCTACAAAAACACTATGACTAAAGAAAATCTGGACAACTGGAAAAATGTACAGTCAAAAACAGTAGAGTTAATGCAATATTACAGTGAAAATATTGGTGGTTATCCTTACAAACAATACTCTGTTATTCAAGGTGGTGATGGTGGTATGGAATATGCTATGTGTACCCTTATTTCTGGCGAAGGTAGTTTTAACAGCCTGTTTGGGGTGATAGCTCATGAAATGGCTCATACCTGGTTTCAGTTTTTACTGGCTTCAAATGAATCCAAACACGAGTGGCTTGACGAAGGGTTTACAAGCTATATTAGTGATATAGCTGAAGATGCTGTCTTAAATAAAAATTTGGAAAACCCAACAAAAGGAGCCTACAGGGCATATATTTATTTAGCAAAATCTGGTAAAGAACAACCGCTTACCACACATGCAGACCGCTATGTTTATAATCAGGCTTACGGTATTTCTGCTTATTCAAAAGGCGAGGTGTTTTTAGCACAATTAGGCTATGTTATTGGTGCGGAAAACCTTAAAACAACTATTAAAAAATATTTTGAGGATTTTAAATTTACACATCCAAAACCACTGGATATTATCCGTACTGCTGAAAAAGTATCAGGTTTGGAGTTAGATTGGTATTTAATAGATTTTGGGCAAACCACCAATACTATTGATTATGGGGTAAAAATGGTTGAAGAGAATAAAATTACTTTAGAACGTATCGGCCTCATGCCAATGCCTATAGATGTTACAATTAACTATATAGACGGCACTGCCGAAGATTTTTACATTCCATTACAAATGATGCGCGGAGAAAAACCAACCTCTGCAACAATTATTTCAGATTGGGCTTGGGCTTACCCAACGTATACGTTTACAGTTTCAAAACCTGTGGCAAGCGTATCAATAGACCCTAAAGAAGGCATGGCAGATGTAAATAGAAGCAATAACATAAGATAAATAAACATCGCATTTTTAATTTTAAAAGCCTTTTATAAAAATTTAAAAGGCTTTTTATATTTAACTATATTGACTTTGTAAGAATTTTGGACTAACTTCGTTTTGCTTCTAAAATAAATTTCATGTTCAAAAAAGTACTATCCGTTTGTATGCTATTTGCTTTTCTTACAAACACATTTGCTCAGGAGAATTTAATTATCAATACATATAATCGTTCATCAACATCATTGGGTGGTAACTGGAAATATATTATCGACCCATATGAAAATGGATATTATAATTATCGTTACGAACCATTCGACCAGCAAGAATCACCACAGGCAAGCGCCTTCTTCATGAATTCAAAACCTAAAGACCGCTCAGACCTATTAGAGTATAACTTCGATGCTGTGGATAGTTTAAACGTTCCAGGCGATTGGAATAGCCAAAAGAAAGAGCTTTTATATTATGAAGGAACATTATGGTATAAAAAATCCTTTGATTACACTCCAGCCAAGACACCTTCGAGGCAATTTATTTATTTTGAAGCATCCAATTACAAGTCAGAAGTCTATCTAAATGGCACCAAATTAGGGACCCATATTGGGGGCTTTACGCCTTTTAATTTTGAAATTACAGGGATTGTAAAGAAGAAAGACAATTTCTTGATTGTAAAGGTTGATAATAAAAGACTAAAAGAAGGCATACCCACATTAAATACAGATTGGTGGAATTACGGAGGGCTAACAAGAGATGTAAGTCTTATTGAAATACCACTTAATTTTATTCAGGATTATTTTATTCAACTAAACCACGAAAACGACAAACAAATAAAGGGTTATGTGAAGTTAAATGGTGGTGTTATAAGTAACCAAAAAATTATAATCAACATTCCTGATTTAGGTATTAAAAAGGAATTTGTTACTGATGATAGGGGTTATGTTTCTTTCGAAATTATAGCTGATAACATTAGGTATTGGTCAACGGAAAATCCGTTTTTATATGATATAAACATTCAATCCAAAGAAGATGAGATTACTGATCAAATTGGTTTTCGAACTATACACACAAAAGGAGATCAAATTCTCTTGAATAATATTCCAATTTATTTAAAAGGAATTTCAATTCATGAGGAAAGTCCAATGCGTGAAGGAAGAGGACATTCTTTGGAAGACGCTGAACAACTACTACAATGGGTGCAAGAATTAGGGTGCAACTACATTCGTCTGGCTCACTACCCGCATAATGAACATATGATTCGCCTTGCTGATAAAAAAGGAATATTAGTGTGGGAAGAAAACCCTGTTTACTGGACTATATCCTGGGACAACCCAAAAACATATCAAAATGCAGAAAATCAACTTTCCGAATTAATAGATAGAGATAAAAACAGGGCTAGTGTTATTATATGGTCGATGGCAAATGAAACCCCCAATGTGCCGGCCCGAAACACTTTTTTAACAAAACTCGCAAAATATACTAAATCTAAAGACCCAACCAGGCTTATAAGCGCAGCCCTAGAGCAAAGCGATTACCAAGGCAATAAATTCATTAGAACTATTGACGATCCCTTTGCAGATGTGGTTGACATCTTAAGTTTCAATCAGTATATTGGTTGGTATGATGGTTTGCCTGAAAAATGCTCAAAAATTATTTGGAAAATCACGCAGAATAAACCTGTTTTAATTTCTGAATTTGGAGGAGGGGCAAAATATGGATTACATGGTGATAAAGAGGAAAGGTGGACAGAAGAATATCAAGAAAACTTATATGTAGAAACATTGAAAATGCTTGAAAAAATAGATCAGTTACAAGGGTTTTCTCCTTGGATTTTAGTCGATTTTAGATCTCCAAGAAGAGTTTTACCAAAAATACAAGATGGCTGGAACAGAAAAGGACTCATTTCTGAAGATGGTAATAAAAAAGCTGCCTTCTATGTTCTTCAGAATTTTTACAAAAATAAAACTAGCCCCAACAAAGAATAAGCAACATTAAAACAAATGTTTTAATAGAAAGTTAAGTGGCTTTTTTATTTTACTACCTTTGATTTATAAAAAACATAGGTTGAATTTCTCCTTTAATAACAAAGAAAAGTTAAAAAGTAAAAAGCTAATTGACACCCTGTTTTCTAACGGACAGTCGGTAAGTGCATTTCCTTTACGCTTAGTTTTTATGTCAACACATTTTGATGATGGCCTTCTTTTTAAAACCGGCGTTTCGGTTAGTAAACGGCATTTTAAAAGAGCAGTTGATCGAAACAGGATTAAACGCCTAATGCGTGAAGCTTTTAGATTACACAAAGCGCAATATTTTGACAACATTTCAACACCACATGCGTTTATGATTTTGTATATTGGTAAAGAAATACCATCGTTAATACAACTTGAGAATAAAATGTCTCAATTGTTTGATAAGTTTTCAAAAGCAAACTCAAATATTACACCTCAGGAAAATGAAGCAGATTCTTAAAAAAAAGATTGTCATCCCATTTTTAGCGATTATCATTTTTATAACCGGAACAGCCTTTCAAAACGATTTTTTTGAAATCGCAAAACAAATAGAAATATTTACGACCCTGTTTAAAGAGGTAAACATGAATTATGTGGACGATACGAACCCTGCCGATTTAATGGATACCGCCATAAAAAGTATGTTAAAGGATTTAGACCCCTATACTAACTTTATGAATGAACAAGATGTTGAAGCGGCACGAATAAATAATACTGGAGATTATATTGGCATTGGGGCTAAGGTAAGAACACTTAACGACAAACTTGTTATTGTAGAGCCCTACAAGGATTATCCTGCAGATAAAGCGGGCTTAAAAGCGGGTGATGAAATTATAAAAATAGGGAATATCTCTTTAGAAAATTATAAAGATGACGCTGGCGAATTATTAAAAGGAGCACCAGGAACCACCGTAGAGGTTACCTATAAACGACAAGGCAATTCTAAAACAGCGACTATAAACCGCGCTGAAGTAGAAATAAAAGCAGTTCCATATTTTTCAATGATTAACGAAAAAACAGGATACATTGTACTAAGTCAATTTAGTGAAAAAGCTGCCTCACAAACCAGTTACGCTGTGAGAGATTTAAAAGCGCAAGGAGCCAAACAACTTGTATTAGATCTTCGTGGAAACCCTGGCGGATTAGTAAACGAAGCGATTGACATAGTAAATATGTTTGTTCCTAAGGGGCAATTGGTAGTAACCACTAAATCAAAAGTTAAAAAATACAACCGCACATATTACACACAAAAAGACCCTATTGATATAGAAATTCCTTTAGTGATTTTAATTGACGGAAATAGTGCTTCGGCCAGTGAAATTGTATCGGGTTCTTTACAGGATTTAGACCGCGCTGTTATTGTTGGGTCTAGAAGCTTTGGAAAAGGATTGGTACAGCGCCCTAAACTTTTAACTTATGGAACACAAATAAAAATTACAATTTCACGCTATTACACGCCTTCTGGAAGATGTATTCAGGCATTAGATTACTGGCATAGAAATGAAAAGGGGGAGGCTGTTCGGGTAAAGCAAGAAAATTATAATGAATTTAAAACTAAGAACGGACGTAAGGTTTTTGATGGTGGTGGTGTGTTTCCAGATGAAGAAATGAATGGTTCAAAAAACACAGCCCTAACAAATGCTATAGAACAGGATAATTTAATTTTTGATTATGCTACCAATTATTATTATAAAAACAAGGTGGAAAATCTTCAGAACTTTAAACTGACTTCTGCAGATTTTGATAATTTTAAAAACTATTTAGCGGCTTCTAAATTTTCTTTTGAAACCAACACTGAGAAAGCGCTAAAAACAGCTTTTGAGGAAGCCAAAAAAGAATCCTTTGAAACTGACATAAAAACCGATTACAATAACCTTATTAACAGTTTAAATAAATCAAAACAAGCCGCTTTAAATACTAACAAGGACTATCTTTTAGAGCTTATAACTGAAGAAATTATAAAACGCTATGTATACCGTGAAGGCCTTTATGATTATTTTAAACTAAATGACCCAGAAATAAAGAAAGCAACCGAAATCCTTGGAAGCCCATCGGCCTACTTAGAGTATTTAAGATAGTTTAGGCATCTGAAAAATAATTAAAAATAGTATATTTAAAAATTATTATGTGCCTCAGAAATGAATAAACTGTTACTATCCATCATATTGATTTGTCAATTTGTGGTTTCTCAAAACAAACTTACTCATGAAGTTTATTTTGAAACTGATAAGTATGATGTGCCTATTACAGAGGAAAATCGCTTATTATTATTTATTGCTTCGATTTCAGATTTAGATATAGAATCGATCTCTATTTATGGGTTTTGTGATGATATTGGAGCCTCGGAATACAACTTAAAACTTTCTCAAGATCGCGCAAACGCTATAAAAGCAATTTTTGCTAACAATGAAATTAGTGAAGCATTAATAAGTAATGTAGATGGTAAAGGTGAAATTCTTTTAAAAATTATTGATGAAAAAGACATCTTAAAAATTAGGGGTTTAAACCGAAAGGTCGAAATTATTATAAATCCTGTTCCACCTAAAACCCTTGAAGAAGAAAAAATTGAAGCCGAGTTAGTTGAGAAAAAGAAGGATGCTCTCGAACAGATAAAAGGTAATCTTAAAAAAGGTGATAAAATTGTTTTTGAAAATATTTTATTTAAAACCGGCTATAGCCGTATGATGCCAGAGTCAAAACCTGTGTTGGAAGCTATTGCTAAATCTTTAGTAGAAAGAGAGGATATCTATTTTACAGTACAAGGACATGTTTGCTGTACACAATATAGCAGAGATGCTGTAGATAGAAAAACAAAACAAAGAAATTTATCTGTAGCGCGAGCTAAATTTGTTTACGACTATTTTGTTAAAAAAGGTGTTAGCCCAAAGCGCATGAAATATGTGGGGTTAAGACGGTTATTCCCACTTGGGGGTGATCCAAAAGATGATAGGCGTGTAGAAATTTTAATTACATACGTAAAAGAACCTTAAAAGAAACCTTTAGTCCTTTTTAATCATAGCGATATGCGGAATATTATCTTCAAGATACTCCTCACCTATTTCATTAAATCCTAAATTATTATAAAAAGACTTTAAATAAGCTTGAGCCGAGATTTTAATTACGGTTTCATTATAATGTTCTTTTATTCCCCTAATAGAAGCTTCCATAATATCATACCCGTATTTGTGCTTACGCTCATTTTTTGCGACTACTACTCTACCAATACAAGCTTTTTCTAAATAATCACCCGGTTTAAAAATTCGCGTATAAGCAACAATTTTCTTTTCTTTTATACCGATTACATGTAAGGCCCTTTGATCTTTCCCATCAATATCCTGATACACGCAATCCTGCTCGACTACAAAAACCTCACTTCGTAATTGTAAAATATCATACAACTCTTGCGT
>JAHEDS010000133.1 GCA_024641135.1 Flavobacteriales bacterium | reverse complement strand
TTAGGCGCTATGGAAACCATGTACCAGCGTTCAAAAATTCAGGAAGAAAGTTTATATTATGAGACTTTAAAGCATAATGGTGAATTCCCAATTATAGGAGTCAATACCTTTTTAAGTAGCAAAGGTTCTCCAACCATTTTGCCAGCCGAGGTCATTCGAGCTACTGAAGAAGAAAAACAATTTCAAATAAATACATTGAAAAATCTTCATAAGGCTAATGACACAAAAGCTTTACTTAAAGATTTACAGCAAAAAGCCATTCACAACGAAAATATTTTTGAAGCCTTAATGGAAGTATGTAAACAGTGTTCGCTAGGCCAGATTACAAACGCCTTGTTTGAAGTTGGCGGTCAGTACAGAAGGAATATGTAAGCAAAAACACATAAATTAAATTAACTTGATTTTCATTTTATTTGCTATTTTGTAAATACTATTTATTATCAAGTAAGAGTATTATCCAACCTGTAACTAGGTTTTGTATTATAAAATGGTTTTATGTAAGTTAATAATAAGTTTTAAACCACTAACCATATTTAAAAATTAAAATAGGAGTATTAAAATTGTATAAGGGTTTAATGATCAACAATAAAACCCAAGTTGTTTATTAAAACATTTGATTAGATTTGCTATGTCATTATATCGAATTGATATTTCATGAACCTTATTTTAGAAGAAATAAAAAAGCAAAATACGGAGGTCTTCAAAAAGTTTTTCAATAAACATTATGAGCCACTTGTTATTTATGCCAATGGTTACCTTTTTGATCATGATGCTAGTGAGGATATAGTTCAGGAGGTTTTTATCTACATATGGGAAAACGCCAATAAAATGAATATTGAATCTTCACTTATGGGCTATGTGCATACCATGGTGCGTAACAAATGTCTCAATTATTTAAAGTCCTTAAAAATTACAGATGATTACAGTGTTTTAGAGTTTAATATCCATTTAATAACTGAACATGTTTTTGACTCCACTACAGAAGAAAATAAACAGATAGTTTATCATCAAATACTTAAAATTGTTGAGTCACTTCCTGAAAAAATGCAGCAAATAGTTAAACTTAAATTTCTTCACGGGTATAAATATTCTGAAATAGCCATTGAATTGGATATTTCAGTCAATACGGTTAAAACACAACTTAAACGTGCTAAACTTCGAATTTCAGAATTGATTACTTCAGTCATTATTTTACTGGAAATTCATCAATAATTCAACTTTTTATAAATTTTTATAAATTTTTGTCACCCTTTACACAATATTAGTTGTCATTATAATAAGACAGCTTAAAATACCTTTAATGGAATTTAAATTAATTATAAAGAAACTTACCAATACAATTTCTAAAGAAGAAGAAATTGAGTTTAATGATTGGTATAATGAATCAAAAAGACATAAAAATTATTTTGATAATGTTAAGGCAAATTATCAAAATGATGTTTACAATGTTGATGTTGAAAAAGGATGGAATGCTGTTTCCAAAAGGATTATAAAGCCAAAAACAAATAAATATGTATTTTGGAGATATGCAGCAGCAGCTTCATTGGCTCTTTTTTTAGTTTACAATTTAGTAATAAATAAAAAGGATTCCTTAACTACAGATCCAGTTACTCCAGTAATTGTAAACAACAATATAAAAGCAGGGACTGATAAAGCTATACTTACTTTAGAGGACGGTTCCGATTTGGTTTTGGAAAAAGGAAATGAATTGATTACAACAAATTTAAGCACCAATGGTTCAGAGTTGATTTATAACCAAAATAATAAGTCCAACTCCGAAATTGTGTATAACTATTTAACCATACCTAGAGGTGCACAATTTTTTGTTGAATTGTCTGATGGTACAAAAGTTTGGTTGAATTCCGATTCAAAACTTAAATATCCAGTAAGCTTTAATAGAGAATCATCACGTAAGGTTGAATTGATATATGGAGAAGCTTATTTTGACGTATCTCCAAGTACCGAGCACAACGGTTCCTCTTTTATTGTGAATAACAATAACCAACAAATAGAAGTGTTAGGAACAGAATTTAATGTTAAGGCTTATAATGATGAATCCAATATTACAACAACATTGGTTCATGGTAAAGTAAATATTAAATTCCAAGGTGAAGACCAAATTTTACTTCCTAACCAACAGTCTGTATTGAATAAAAACACTAACTCCATTTCAATAAACAATGTTGATGTCTCTCATGAAATATCTTGGAAAAGTGGCGTTTTCAGTTTCAACAACAAATCCTTGAAAGAAATTATGGTGGTTTTGTCGAGGTGGTATGATTTTGAAGTTGAATTCAAAAATAAAAAAGTTGAAAATGAGGAGTTTGTAGGAGTTTTAGGTAAAAATGAAAAAATTGAAGATATCCTAGCTAACATTAAAAGTTTAGGAATGATTAAAGACTTTAAATTCGAAGACAAAAAAATATTTATTGAATAAAAAAAAAGGGAGCAAAGTTTAACATTTGGACGTGTAACTACTTTCTCCCCTATGTATGTATTAATTAAAACAATGTATAACTAACACAGTGCAAATTTATGAAAATTAAATTAACTAAACCCCGTTACTTATTAAGTAAACGGTTATCCCTTATGATTATGAGAATGGTAATCTTCCTATTGTGTTCGACGGTATTCAGCTTAACCTCTAAAGCGTCGTTTGCTCAAGAAAAAGTGATAATCAATCAAGATCAATTTGTTACAGTTGATGAAGTATTTGAAATCATTCAGCAACAAACCAATTATCATTTTATTTTTCCAAAACGATTGTTTAAAAACTCACCCAGTATTTTATTGGAAAAGGGAGAGATACTAGTAGTTAACCTATTAGAAAAAAGTTTACAAAACAGTAATTTGAAATTTGAGGTTGATGAAAACAATACCATCTCCATTAAAAAGAATGAGAATTTAAGTACCAATCAAAACAAGGTTACCATCAACGGTAAAGTGTTTGATAATAATGGAATGCCACTCGCAGGCGCTACTATTATAGAAAAGGACACTAATAATGGTGTAGCTTCAGATTTTTCCGGGAATTACAGTATTTCAGTAGCCAACAATGCCATAATACAAGTTTCCTATATTGGTTTTCAAACCAAGGAAATAGTTGTTTCAGAATTAGCCTATTTTTCTAATGTAGATGTAACATTAAATGAAGACGTTAACTCATTAGAAGAAGTTGTATTAACAGGGTATCAAACCCTTTCAAAAGAAAGAACAGCCGGATCTTTTGAAAAAGTTGAAGCTAAACTGATACAGCAAAGACCTAGCAGTCCAAATATTATTGATCGTCTGAACGGACAAGTGGCTGGTTTGAATGTTGATCCTTCAAATAATTCATTTCAGATTAGAGGTCGATCAACCTTTTTGTTTGGAGAAGGAAACCCACTTATAATAGTGGATGGATTTCCTTTGGCAGATCAAGTTAATTTTGAATCTATTAACCCTGAAGATGTCGAAAATGTTACCATTTTAAAAGATGCTTCGGCGTCTTCTATTTGGGGCGCAAGAGCTTCTAATGGTGTTGTAGTTATTGTAACTAGAAAAGGTGCTAAAAACAAACCTTTAAGTATCGATTTTTCAAGTTTTGTGGAAATTGAAAACAAAGTAGACTTAAGCGATATGAATTGGTTATCTACATCTCAAGAAATTGATTTAGATAACGAATTTATTGATAAAGGTTGGGTAAATTTAAGTGGTGTTGCAAATGGAGCCGCTAGTATTAATGACCTTCATTTGGCTCATATTTATAGAGCTGGCTTATCACCAGATGGAAATACTTGGTCGCAAAATACATTCGATAACTATGTTAACGAACTTAGGACTAGAGATATAACCAAAGATTGGGAAAAGTATCTTTTAAGGAATTCATTAAGAACAACTTATAACTTATCTATTTCTGGTGGAGGAGAGCGTAATTCGTTTTTTGGTTCATTGTCTTATACTAATAAATTAGATCAGTCCATTGGAGAAAAAAATGATCGTGTCACGATGAATCTTCGTAATGTTTTTGATTTTAATGACAAAGTATCTTTTACGGCGGGTATGACGGCTGCTTTAAGAAACTTTGATGAAAATGGTTTAGTGGGTTCTTTCAATTTTTCTGATGCAAACCCCGCTCAAATGGCAGCTTTAGCACAACCTTATGATAGGCTTGTTGATGAAAACGGACAATATGTTCAAAATTATTACAATTGGAATCCATGGGATTCGCAAGATCGCGAAGCTTTATTAGGGGTGCCACATACCTTTAACTATTTAGAGGAGCAACGTAACAGAGATGTTAGTAGGACTTTAGTAGATATCCGTGCAAATTTTCAACTGGATGTTGAAGTGTTAAAGGATCTAGTACTAAGTAGTTCGTTTAGTTATGAGCGCAACACAAATGATCTAGATGACTTCAATAACATGACTTTGCCTTCTCATCGTAATTTGATAAATGATTTTTATGTTGGAGGAACATATGGTTTGCCTCTTGGATCTGAATATTTACAAGAACGAACCTATACAAAAGGATGGGTATTTAAAAATACACTTACTTGGGATAAATCATGGACAGATCATGATTTAACGGTATTTGCTGGAACAGAATATTCAAAGAGGTTTACCGAATTATCGCGTAATAGAAAATTTGGGTATGA
>JAHEDS010000059.1 GCA_024641135.1 Flavobacteriales bacterium | reverse complement strand
CTTAAAAGGATTTCATTAAAAAATAAAACAAAAGAATGTAAATCACATTCGCTATGATAACAAGAGAATATAATTTTAACCAGGGCTGTTTTTGTGGAGTGCTTTCATTCATAATTAATCTGAAAGTTTTTCAGATGCTTTAATATTGTTTTTTCCAATAGAAAGCATATTAGTAAATAATCGATAAGCGCCTGAAACCCCTTCAGGAAATTCCCTAAAGAAGCTCAATCCTGTATAAATATAATACCCTTTTCCATATTTTGCAACTAGCAAGCTTCCATCCTTTGGTGACTCATCTTTATCATTCATTGATAGGATAGGAGTGAACTCACTGGCCCATTTATCTGGAAAGTATAAGCCGCGTTCCTGTGTCCACCCTTCAAAATCCTTTTGTGTAATCTTATTTGGGTAATTTAAAATAGGATTATTTGGATTTAAAAACCTGACTTCTGAATTTTCATCAGTTACACGATCTCTAGAAAGTTCTAAATCAAATGGTGCCAAAGCATCTACTTTTAATCTAGAGTTGGTATTATATTGAACAATCATATTTCCACCATTTGCAACAAAATCAAATAAAAGTTGTTGCTTGTATTTTAAATCTTCTACCGTATTATAGGCTCTAATACCAATAACAACTGCATCAAATCGGTTTAATGTTTCGGCGTTTATATCCTTTGGTGCAATGGTTACTACATTATAACCAATCTGCTTTAAACTTTCAGGTATTACATCACCAGCACCTTCAATATATGCAATATTTTCACCGTTTTTCTGAATATTCAATCTAACTATTTTACTTTCACTTGGTAATAAAACCGTTTGATAAGGAATATGATCATAGTCTATTTCAATAAGTTCTCTGGTATAAATATTGTCACCAACATGAACCATAGGAGTAATAATTCCTTCATTTTGATCTTTTGGAGGAATTATTGTAAATAAAACAGTTTGTTCTTCTCCTTTATGTGTAATTGAAATGCTTTGTTTTTCGGGATAAACATTCCAGTTTTTTGGATATGCTAATGAGACATAACCATCGACATTATCTTTACCTGCTCTTACAATTACTGCGACCTCTTTTTGTTTGTCAGATTCAAAAATGATAACCTTTTCAGAAATTTTAGCTGAAACCTCAGGAATTATTACAAAAGGTTTATAAACTTCGCCTTTAACCGGGTCATTGGATTTATAAACCACCTGTTTTGTAAATTCAATAGGAGTATTGTCAATTTCTAATTTAAAAAGAGCCTCATAAACTATGGGTGTTTCTGGTAACCCAATTTCTTTTGAATCAGTTACAGTATACATTCCTAATGTGCCTTTTGAAGTTAACCAGTAAGGTGTTGTTGGTTCTTGATTATTAGAAATTTGAATGGTTTCATTCAAAAATATACGTTTATTATTTCCTAAAGGAAACGATTTATATGTTTCCTTCTTGTTACTATCTTTTAAAATTAAACCATTAAAAGTAATATTTGCATTACTTCGATTAATCATTTCGATAGTAATTGCTATTTCTGAATTTTTAGTGGTGTGATTTGTTTCTGCAACGGCTTCCAGATATAAACCAGCACAGGCAGCAATAATATCTTTAATTTGGTTAGATTTTATAATTTTCCAATGAGAATCTTCTAATTTTTGAATTAATTTATAGGCTTCAACAAGTTTTGGAATAGATGCCGAGGGCTTAGTAAAATCGAAATCACCCTCAACCTTTGACAAAATATTTCCAATGACATTACCTCCTTTTACACGGTTCCAGGTAGTGTCTATACCATCAAAAATATTAGTTTTGTCTTTTGGTAAATCACCTTTTATAAGTTCAATATACTCATTTTCTTCACCACGACTACCCGTGCTACCAAATCCCTGCGATTTATGTTTGCTTCGACTTAAAGCTGCTATTTCTGGATTACTTAATCCTTTTAAAGAATAGTAAGTCCCTGTATCGATACTTAATAAATTTGTTTTATCGGCCTTTTCAAAATTCTCCTGACTTCCATAAAACCACCACGAAGTATTGAAAAACATGCGCTTTGGTTGCCAAATTTCAGATTGTTTTAATTGCTGTGAATAAACAGAAGGATTATTAGCCAAATCAAAAGCTTCAACACTTAATATTGCTGAACTTGTATGATGACCATGTGTACTGCCAGGACTTCTATGGTCAAAACGGTTAATTATTATATCTGGTTGAAATTTTCTTATGGCTAGTACAACATCGCTTAATACTTCATCTTTATTCCAAATAGCTAAAGTTTCATCGGGATGTTTTGAAAAGCCAAAATCATTGGCTCTTGTAAAAAGTTGCTCTCCGCCATCAATTTTCCTTGCTTCTAGAAGCTCTTGTGTTCTAATAACACCTAAAAGTTCCGTTATTTCGGGACCAATTAAATTTTGACCGCCATCGCCACGGGTAATTGCTAAATAGCCAGTCCTCGCTTTAACTTGATTTGATAAATAAGAAATAAGCCTTGTGTTTTCATCATCTGGATGCGCTGCTATATATAAAACTGAGCCTAAAAAATTTAGTTTTTGAATAGATTCATAGATCTCTGAGGCATTTGGTTTTTTTGGTTGTTGCGCTTGGTTTAAGAAAGGGGATAAAAATATAATAAGAAAAAGAAAAAGTATTTGTCTTTGCATTATGTTATTGTTTGGAATTACCCAAATATAGAAAAAGATATAAGCCATTGAGTTACTTTTAAAGATTCTTTAACGAATTGTTTACTAAATGAAAAATTTTTAATAAATAATAAACTTAAAGTATAAAAAACCCCTGTTTGGCTTTACAAGGGTTTTTGCATATATTTTTTGAAAAGTAATTTCTTAATATACTTTTTGTTTAAAAGTTAGAAACAATAAATATCATATAATTTTAATATTTATTAAATATTACCAAATCCAACCCAATTTGGACAGATATAATCGTCTGGCATGGCCCAAGGCACATATGGATTATCTCCTGTATTAACTACTTGTTTGATGATTAAAGAATCACCCCAGTAATAGGATTCTATTCCAATTTCTTTTCCTTCAGAATCAAACCAAATACCATCTTTAAGTTCATCACCAGTCGATATACAAACTAGTTTTCGAATTTGTGTCCATTGTTCATCTTTAGTATTCATTTTGTATTTAAACATAATCCAGGCACCAGTGTCATTCCAAGTTGGTGGATAAACGCCTTCTGAATTACATAAAGCATCATTCCATTTCATTTCCATTTTGCAATCTAGAAGACCTGGTGGCATCATTTGGGTAAAATATGGATATTCTGCTACAAGATCGTTCCAAAATTGCTGACCTTCACCATTATAAATTAGTCCAGGTTGTCTATAATGAGGCATGCCTTCATAAGCAGGATCTCCTAACATTGCATTTATTAGGTAACTTTTAAAAATGTGAGCTTGGAAGTTAAAACCCCATTCATCAAATCCTGTAATTTTTGTTTTGTTAATTACTTTAGAACTTTTTAATTCCATATTGCTAGTAGCATCTTCCAGTACTTCAGTATTACATGATGTAAACAGAAATAAAATGACAAAAATGGCTGAGAGTGAAATAATTTTTTTCATGATAATTAATATTTAAGTTATGATTTAAAGATTATTAATTATATCAATATCAACATATCAATCATGAAGCGATTTATTCCATTTTTTTACTGTTTAATTTTAATTTTGACGCATTCGAAATTAATGAAACCATTCAAGGCTAATTTTACAAAAATCAAAAAGGTTAATTTGGAAGAATAACTCCAATGTTTTGTGCCAAATCTTTAAAATCAGGTTTGGTATGAAGCGGATAAAAATCAGGGTAAGTTATCATTATTGGAAGATCTTCATTTTTATTTTTATAAGCAATTTTAAGGTATTCAAATGCATCTGATGTTTTATTAGTCATCATTTGAATTGATGAAATTACAGTTGGATTTGAACAAAAGCCAGGAGTGTTGAGTTTAGCTTTATTTAAATAGAAATGTAAACTCTCCATAAAACTAGTATTATCATAATACCAACCTAGGGAATCGTTTTTCATAATGGTTTGAAGCCTTCTCCAAGATTTCATTGTTTTATTTATATTGCCTTTTTGATAATAAGCATATCCAATGCCATTCAAAGCAAAACCATAATCTGGTTCTAACTCTAAAACCTCATTATATTTTTTTATAGAATTATTAAAATCTCCGGCAATGTAATAGCTTTCTGCAACTAAACATCCGGTCACAGGATTTAACGGATCTAGGGATTCTGCAATTATTGCTTCATCTATGGCTTTCTGATAATTACCTTTTATAGTATAGTAATTTGATAAGAGATGACGTGCATTGGCATTGTTAGGTTCAATTTCTAGTCCTTTTACTGCCATTTCTCTCATTTTGTTCCAATTCCAATCAAATTTTCCGATTAAATTGCCCTTAGTTATATAGGCTTCGGCTAAAGACTTGTCCAAATCCAAAGCTATATCAATTGTTTTTCTGGCATTTTCACGGTTTGCAATCCTTTCATTATTATCGCCTGTTAATTTATTTAATGAGATATATGTTTCGGTTAATGTTACATATGCCATAGCAAAATTAGGATCAATTTTTATAGATTCTTCGAGATACTGCCTGGCATTAATTAACGATTCGTACCGCGTTTTTTGAGTATTCCATAAATGCCTGCCTTTTAAATATAAATTATAAGCTTCAGGATTAATTTTATAAATTTTTCTGTTAAAAGATTTCGGTTTTAGTGTTGATGAAATTTCTGTTGCAATTTCATTAGAAATATTTTGTACTAATTGCAATACATTGTTTGTGCTATGGTGATATTTATTAGACCAAATATGCTTTTCTTTAGGGAAAGGCTTAATTAATTGAACTACAACTAAGATACTATCGTTATTTGGAAAAACTGACCCTTCAAGTAATAAATCTACATCCAATTCTTTGGCAATTTTGGTATATGGCAAGTTTTTGTTATTCTTAAATCGTTCACAAGATCCCCTTGAAATAACACGAATAGATTTGTTTTTTGACAACTCAAGATTTATAGCTTCAGTAATTCCAGAAGCTAGATAATCAAAATCTCTATTTTCAGAATAATCATCAAGAGGTAAAACTCCTATAGACGCATATTGAGGGAATTTATTTATATCACCATTAATTATTTTTTTTTCAAAATAGAATCCAAATAAACTAATGATCATAACCAGTAAAACAATCCAAACCCAATACGATGGACGGTTTTTAATAGAAGATTTTTTTGGCAAGCTAATATTAATTAATTCTTTTTCTTCGTTAGCTTTTTTAAATTCTCCAGGTGTTTTATTATAATAATCTAAAAAACATTTATTAAAATAGGAGGGACTGCTAAAACCAACCTTGTATGCTATTTCAGAAGCTGTTAAATCGGTATTAAAAATTAACTTTACTGCTTCCCTTAATCGTATTTCGCGAATATAGACATTAGAAGATCTTCCTGTAATTGATTTAATTTTTCTGAGTATTTGAGAACGACTCAAGCCCATTTTTGTTGCAAGTTCGCTTACCCCAAATTTTTCATTTTCAAGGTTAGATAAAATAATTTGTTCTATTCTTTTTATGAAAGTTTGTGACATTAGGCCTATAATCTTTCATATTGAATGGTTGAAAACAACTTAAATTTACAAATTATTTGCTAAAAATCAGATGATTATGGTAAATAATAATTAACCATGAAGTTTAATTGCATATGTTTTTTATGATATAAAAAAATCTTGAAGTCTATTTCAGATAAATTTAAAACCACTTTTTTCTTTTAAAATAATAGAGCATTGTAAAGAATAAAGCAATCATTATTACCCACAAAATAAAATAAGAATATTTAAAATGCAGTTCTGGTATATAATCGAAATTCATCCCATAGATTCCAGCCATAAATGTAAGAGGAATGAAGATGGTGGATATTATCGTAAGCACCTTCATAACTTCATTCATTTTGTTACTAATGGTTGTCATATACATATCCATAAGTCCCCAAATCATTTCCCTGTAAATCTCTATGTTTTCAGAAATTTGTACAACATGATCATAAATATCTCTATAATAATGAATGGTCTTGTCTTTAATGAAATTATTTTCATTTTTTTCTATTTTACTTATGATTTCTCTCAATGGAAAAATAGCACGTCGTACTTTAAGAATCTCTCGCTTTAAGTTTTGAATTTGAATGCTGATTTCTTCCTGAGAAAATCCTGTAAATAAATTATCTTCCAAGTCTTCAATTCTATTACCCATGGTTTCTATCACAATAAAATAATGATCGGTAACAGCATCTATTAAAGCATATAATAAATAATCAGAAGCTAAGGTTCTTATCCGTCCTTTTCCAGAATTGATACGGTTTCTAACGGTGTCAAAAACATCACCTTCAGCTTCTTGAAAACTTATAACATAGTTTTCTCCAAGTATAAAACTTACCTGTTCTGTAACTATTAGTTCATCTTTATCGTAATAAATCATTTTTAAAACAATAAAAATATAATTGTCATAGTCATCTAATTTTGGTCTGTGATTGGTGTTTACAATGTCTTCGAGGGTAAGTGGATGTAGATTATAGTGATTGCCAATTTTTTCAATGGCATCAACATGGTTTAAACCATTAATATTTATCCAGCTTACGGATTTTGTATTTTTAAAATGAAAAACATCTTCAATATTTGAATGAACTTTTTTGTCAACAAACTCAGGACTATAATCAAAAGATTCAATAAAAAGCTCTTGTGTTTCCTTTTCTCCTGTATATACAACCGATCCGGGGCTTAATCCTAGTTTCTTTTTATAGTTTGTAGTTCTGGTTTTAGACATAATTTAAAGCTTAAAATTTAAGTTGTAATTTTAATCAAAATCTTCGTCAAAAGCATCTTTTTCAATAAGAGTAACACCTTTTTGTAACATAAGATTATTGGGATAAGTTACTAAATTTCCGTTATCTAATCTTAAATGAAGCTGAAAAGCTCCAATATCTTCTATAATAGCTTCTATTGGAAAATCTTTATCGTGTATCATAATTTTGTCTCCAACTTTATATGGAAACGAAAAAAACATAATAATACCGGAAGTTATATTACTTAAAATAGACCATGTTGCAAACAATGCTATACCAACAACAGCAAATACCGAAGAAAAAACTAATGTTATTTGATTTGGCTCCGCCCCAAGAATAACGGCTTCAATTAATAAAGCAACTAAAAATAATGTTACAGTTATATATTTTTCAATGAGTTTAACTCGAGCAATATTTATATTACCGCGTTTGGCGATGCCACTTAATATTTTTTTAAAAGTAAAATTTAAAATAACGAAAATAAATATGAGAATAATAGTTTCTATTATTTCCCAAATATAAATGTCAAAAAATGGTTTCATAATGGTTTCTAATCTAAAGACAAAGATAAGTTAGTTTGTATTTTAAATAAAATTACAAGCTAAACAATTTCTGAAAGGGCCTGATAAACCATATGAACTGGCAGTCCCATAACATTAAAATAGGAACCCTCAATTTTTGTTACTCCAATTTGACCAATCCATTCCTGAATACCATAAGCTCCCGCTTTATCAAATGGTTTATAGGTATTAATGTAATATTTGATTTCTTCTTCAGAAAGGTTTTTAAACGTCACTTTAGTAATGTCATGAATAGTCTTTTGGCTCGTATTAGTTGTAAAACAAACAGAGGTTATTACCTCATGCGTGTCGTTATTAATAGATTTTAAAATGTTGAAGGCATCAGCCTCATTTAAAGGTTTTCCAAGAGCTTTATTGTTATGCCAAACGATGGTATCACTAGTAATGAGGATATCTTTTTCTTTTAATTCTTTTTTAAAAGGTTGGGCTTTTAATTGAGCTAAATAATCACTGATTTCAACATGTTGTAAAGTGGATGGATACTCTTCTTTTATGGGTTTTAATTTAATTTCAAAATCTAGTCCTAAATCTTTAAAAAATAATTGCCTTCTGGGTGAGCCTGAAGCTAAAATGATGTGATAGCTCTTTAATTTTTCGTTTAATAGCATTATAATAACATGAATTTGTACAATAAAATAGAAAGTATTCCAAATAGCATAACAAGTTTAAGTATATTACTAATGGTTATAAAGTCCTTTTTTGTTTTGGCATTAAATATTAAAATAAGCAAATAGATAAGAGGTGCGATTATAAAAACAAGAAAATAAATAACAGCAACTGGCTTAGTGTATAAGTTGTTTATAACGTAATAAATTACAGCTCCTAATGGTATAAATGAAAGAATAAACAATATTTTTGAAGTTCTTTCGCGACCAAAAACGATAGGTAAAGTGTTCATGCCAGATTTGTAATCACCATCAATATCTGCAATGTCTTTAGAAATTTCTCGAATAAAATTGATAAGGAAGGCAAAAATTGCATAGTCTAAAAGTATTTTAAAAAAAACTAATTGAATTCCTTGATTTTGAATAGTCATAGCTGGGATTAATTCAAAAATCCCGACAATTAATATGCTTAATGCCACAAGTATTGAAATGACAATATTACCTATTAGGAAAGTTTGCTTCAAATAGCTAGCATAAACATATAACAACGCAGAAATAATAACAAATAAGGCAAATAATTCACTCTTTCCTATAGCATGTGATAAATAAAACCCAATGCCAACACCAATAACATTTAGAGAAATAAATAGGTTATAAGCCGTTTTTTCAGAAATAGTTTTACCGACTATAATTTTATTGGGTTTATTTATAAAATCGGTTTCCACATCATAAATGTCGTTTATAATATTGCCTGCAGCTGCAATACAAAGGGTTGCCATTATTAATAAGAAAAAATTAAATGGAGTTAACGATGTACTAATTCCAAATGGTTCAAATAAACCATATTTGATAAGGCATTGAACTAATGCTATCATGGCAAGGTTTTTCCAGCGGATGATATTTAAAAAAGCCAATAGTTAGTTATTAATTAAAGAATAATATTTGATTAGGATGACAAGAGGAATTAATCATATTTAGCATCAAAATTTAAATGCCACTTTCCTTGAACTTTTAAAACTTGTTCAATAACATCTCTGGCTGCGCCGTTTCCTCCGTTTTTATGAGAAACATATCTCGAAATACTCTTTATTTCAGGAACCGCATCTTGAGGGCAGCATGGTAATCCAACCTTTTGCATAACATGATAATCTGGTAAATCATCACCCATATAAAGAACTTGTTCTGGTTTGATGCTATATTTTGTTAAGAACTCATTTAATTGTTCTATTTTATTATGAGTGCCCAAATAAACATCGGTTATACCTAGGCCATTTAATCTAATACGAACACCGTCATTAGAACCGCCCGAAATAATACAAATATGATATCCTAAATCAACAGCGGTTTTTAAAGCATAACCGTCTTTTATATTCATTTTACGCAATAATTCACCACTCGTAGTAACTGTTACTGTACCGTCGGTTAAAACACCATCAATATCAAAAATAAAAGAGGTAATATGGTTTAAATATTCTTTATAACTTTTTTCTTCCATGTGTTTTTTGAATTGAGTTGGTTAGCATTTCATATATTGCTTTATGAGGAGAACCTTCAAGTTTTTTTAAATGTTTTTTAATTGTTTTTTTATCATTTCGTTTTGCTGGTCCTGTTTGTGCCATAAATGGTGATAAATTCTGAATCTTATTGGCAGTTTCAAGAATTAATGGTTTTAAAATATCAAATTCTGTACTGGTAGATTCAGTAATTTCATGCCCAATTCTGTATAGCTGATTAGTAAAATTATTTACAAAAACAGCCGCTAAATGTAAGGCACTTCTTTGTTCACTATTAACTCTATAACTTTTACTGTTTATAGATTCAGCAAGCAATTTTAGTGTTTTAAAATCATTTTTATTTGCAGTTTCGATGCAAATTGGTACATTTTCAAAACCGATAGTTGCATCTTTACTAAATGTTTGTAACGGGTAAAAAACCCCACGATGATTTTTTTTATCTAAATCGTATAATCCAACACTTCCTGAGGTATGAACAACCAACTTGTTTTCAAATGGAAGCTGCTCCGAAAGTTTCATAATAGCATCATCACTTACAGCAATAATATAAATGTCTGCAGGTTTTAGAGATGATAAACTATCTGTTACATCAACCATATTTTTATAGAAATCAATGGATTTTAAAGTCCTATTAAACCATTGATTAACAACTATATTTTCAGCCTTGTAAAAAGCTTTAAATAAATGTGTGGCTACATTGCCTGCTCCAAGAATAACTACCGAAATCATTATGCTAAATTAACGAAGTAAAGTGTCATATAAAAGCTATTCATGTATCTTTGTTGCTTATGAAAAAAAATGACATTAAAAACAGAGACGATGTATTTTTATTAGTCTCATCTTTTTATAAAAAAATACGGAAAGACCATTTATTAGGACCTTTTTTTAATGAAACTATTCAGGACTGGGATGAGCATTTAGAGCGATTAACCACTTTTTGGGAGTCTAATTTGTTTTTTAAAACAAAATATTCAGGAAACCCCTTGGAAGCTCATGTTAAAGTTGACAAAAAATTTAATCATTCAATAAATCAAGAACATTTTGGTAATTGGCTTAACCTTTGGTTTCAAACAATAGACGAGTTATTTATAGGTGAAAATGCCGAAAACGCCAAAAGTAGAGCCAGAAAAATGAGTACGTTTTTTTATCTTAAAATCTTTGAATCTCGGAATAGTTAAAACAATAAATCCAACATATTTAACAACTTTTTATATGATTATTATCATTTATAACTGTTTAAAATCCCTTAAATTTGCTCAATATTAAAGACTATAACTATGTTTAAAAAAATAACCAACATTCTTTTTTCAACACGTTTTACTGCTATTTTATTTTTGTTATTCGCCGGAGCCATGATAGCCGGAACCTTTTTAGATGCAGGGCAAAAAACGTCACCTACACCTTATACTAGAACATTAATATATAATGCCTGGTGGTTTGAAGCTATATTTTTGTTTTTTATAATAAATTTTGCGGGTAATATTTTTAGATATAAGCTTTATAAAAAGGAAAAATGGGCCACTTTTATACTTCATTTATCCTTTGTTTTTATCATTTTAGGATCGTTTATAACTAGATATACAAGTTTTGAGGGTGTTATGGCTATTCGTGAGGGAGCCACTGAAAACAAATTTTTATCTCAAAAAACATATGTTACAGCTTTTATTGATGGAGATTATAAAATTGACGGTGTAGCACAACGGTTACCTATTGAAAAAGAAGTTGATTTTTCATCAAGACTTAAAAATAATTTTGAAATCAATGCAACTTATGATAAACAGCCTGTAAAAATTGAACTATTAAAATATGTCCAAGGTGCTGAAGAAGATATTATACCAGATGAGAATGGAGCAAATTATTTAAAAATAGTGGAGGCTGGCGATGGTGGTGCACATAATCACTTTTTAAAGGACGGACAGATTATGATTATTCATAATGTGTTGTTCAGTCTTAATTCACCAACTAAAGGTGCTGTAAATATTACTAATAACGAAGATGGTATCTTTGTTGAATCGCCTTTTGAAGGTGATTATATGACCATGGCTACTATGGCAGAAGGTAAATTAATTAAAGATAGCCTTCAGCCTCTGCATTTAAGATCTAGATATGTTTTTGGTAGTTTTCAAATGGTTATACCCAAACCGGTTATAAAAGGCCGAATTGATATAGTTGAAAAATCAAAATTAGTTAGCACTTTTGACGAAGACGGCTTATTATTTAATATAGAAACTAACGGTGAAAGTAAAACGGTTGGTGTACTTGGCGGAAAAGGCTTAAATGGTGGTTTTAAAAAAGTTGAAATTGGCGGGTTGGATATTTATCTGCAATTTGGAGCCAAAGTACTTGAATTACCATTTTCAATAAAGCTAAATGATTTTGAAGCTGAACGTTATCCTGGAACTGACCGTGGATATTCATCATATTCAAGCAAAGTAACAGTATTGGACAAAGAATCTGGTGATTTTGATTATAAAATATTTATGAATAACATTCTTGATCATAAAGGTTATCGGTTTTTTCAATCTAGTTTTGACCAAGATGAAAAAGGAACAGTGCTTTCCGTTAATCATGATTTTTGGGGAACTTGGGTAACTTATTTTGGTTATTTTATGTTATACTTTGGATTAATGGCAATTATGTTCAGTAAGGCTACAAGATTTAAATTTTTAGAGAATCAATTAAATAGTATAAAAGCTAAAAAAGCTAAATTACTATCTGTTATCCTCATAGTTTTTAGTATGAACGCTTTTGCGCAAGAACATTCTGAAAATGATGGGCATGATCACGGAAAACCAACAAAAACTCAGATAGATTCAGTTTTAAAGGCGAACATTACTCCAAAAGAGCAAGCAGATAAATTCGGACACCTAGTTATACAAGACCTTAGTGGAAGAATGATGCCTATTAATACGTATGCTTCTGAAATGCTTAGGAAGTTAAGTAAAAATGATGTTTATGAGGAGTTTGATGCTAACCAGGTATTCTTGTCTATTCAAGAGAGTCCAATGCTTTGGTATAATACGCCTATTATTTACTTAAAACTTAAAAAAGCAGATTCCATTAGACGCCTTATCGGTTTGGATATAGACGAAAAATATGCGACTCTTGCCGATTTTTTTAGCTCAAGTGGAGAGTACAAATTGGGCCCATTTTTGGATGAAGCTTATAAAGCGCAAGTGCCAAATGCATTTCAAAAGGAGTTTAAGGAGGCCGATCAGCGTGTAAATTTATTATATAATACTATCGAAGGAAAGTCACTTAGAATTTTCCCTATCCCTAACGATCAAAACAATAAATGGATATCTTCCAACGAATACAGGTCAAAGGATTATAAAATAGAAGATTCACTTTATGGTAATTTTATTAATAATGGTTTTAGAACCTATTTATATAGTTTAAATGAAGGTAAAAAAACGGGAGATTATGCTGAGGCCGACAAGCTTTTAAACGCATTTAAAAAGACGCAACATCAATATGGTGCTGCCGTAATGATAAGTGATAAAAAAGTTGATACGGAGGTGTTATATAATAAATATGATATTTTTAAAAAGCTGTTTAGCTGGTATATGTATGCAGGTTCCTTGCTATTTATTTTACTTATAATTCAAATTTTTTCAAGCAAAAGTAAAGCCATTCAATACTCTGTAAATGTGTTTAAGATTATTATTCTGTTGTTATTCTTGTTACATACGGCTGGCTTAATAGCGCGTTGGTATATTTCAGGACATGCACCTTGGAGTGATGCTTATGAATCGATGATTTATGTGGGTTGGGCAACCATGTTCTTTGGGTTAGCCTTTGGAAGAAAAAGTGATCTTACTGTGGCTTCTACAGCATTTGTAACGGCCATGATATTAATGGTAGCTCATTGGAATTGGATGGATCCGGCAATCGCTAATTTACAACCGGTATTAAATAGTTACTGGTTAATGATACACGTGGCTGTTATAGTAGCGAGCTACGGGCCTTTTACTTTAGGAATGATACTTGGATTGGTGGCATTATTTTTAATGATTTTCACTAATAAGGAAAATAAAGAAAAGATATTGGTTAATATTAATGAGATTACTATCATTAATGAAATGGCTTTAACTGTTGGGCTGGTTATGTTAACCATTGGTAACTTCTTAGGTGGTATGTGGGCAAATGAAAGTTGGGGACGTTACTGGGGATGGGATCCAAAGGAAACGTGGGCACTTATTAGTATTATAATTTATGCTTTTGTGATTCATTTGCGTTTAATTCCGGGACTGCGTGGAAAATGGCTGTTCAATCTTATGTCGGTTATTGCTTTTTCAAGCATCATGATGACTTATTTTGGAGTTAACTTTTACCTTGCTGGGTTACATTCCTATGCTAGTGGTGACCAAATAGTAAGTGTTAAGTTTATTTTTGGAGCTATAGCGTTTTTAGCGATAGTCGGGTTTTTTGCCTACAGAAAATATGCAATATATTATAAGAAATAAAGTTTGAAATTCTTTATCAGGCTTTCAATTCTAACTTTTCTAATTAGTTCAAAATATTTTTAACGTGAAAATATTTTGAACTAATTAGTGTTTTTTATAAATTAACCTCAAAATCATGTAATTATGAATTTAATAAAAAAATTAGGTCTTTCTAATTTCTTAATGTTACTACTTTGTGTTTTTATCATTGTTGTTGCAGAAGTTTTGTTTTTAATGGGCGATCAATTACATGGTCTTTTTGTGGGTTTATGGGCACCAACACTTTTGGGTGTCATGATTTATATAAAACTAATTAAAAATGAACGGTAACGAAATAATATTTTGGTTTTCTATTTTTGTCGCCGTTTGTGTGTCTATATGGGCTGTAGCAGCTAT
Source organism: Flavobacteriales bacterium (assembly GCA_024641135.1). Classification (GTDB taxonomy): domain Bacteria; phylum Bacteroidota; class Bacteroidia; order Flavobacteriales; family Flavobacteriaceae; genus Yeosuana. The sequence continues at coordinate 2,781 of JAHEDS010000059.1, read as the reverse complement.
CAAAGCTTTTGAAAAAGCCGAAAGAAATGAATGAGCTATAAGTTATTTCTGCTTTCTTAAGTAATCCAAAAAATTATTATATAAGGGTAATAATATCTTTTTGTTATTGAGTTGAATAGCGTTTTTTGTAAATATTTTATTTTGAAAAATGGTTTCCCCTCTCAATGGATCATAAACTGAAAATCCTGAAGCCCATGCATATTTTTCGTCAAGTTGATGTATCGGTTCTTTCATTAAAACAAAGGGCTTAAAAAGTTTGGCAGCTTTATTTAACTTTAATTTATCGGGCATAGATAATCTCAGATCTAAAGTATCACCCAACTCCAATATCTTATCGTGTAACTGATTATATGTCATCACTTCATTAAAATAGTTTAAGTTTTTACCCATTTCAACATAATAATCATCATTTGGCACAACCAAAAGCGATTTTAAAGTATCTGCATTGACCTTTACATTAGAGATTAGAATAACACGTGCATTATTATTAGCATCAAAGTGGTTTGTTTTTGAATTTAATAGTTTAGGCTTTGGTTTTATATAAGGAACACAGGAAGCAGCCAATAAAATAACCAATACTAAATACACGTATTTTTTCATGAGCCTTTGATTAATGTTGTTTTCTTAAATAATCCAATAAACTGTTATATAATGGAAAAAGTCTTGCTTGATTTGAAGGGCTAAATAAGCCAATATTTTTTTCATTTTCGAAGATTATTTTTTCTCTATTTGGGTCATAAAGACGAAAACCTTCTTTAGATCCTGTTTGAGTGTATACATGTTCAAATAACACAAATGGCCTAAATAGTATTGCTGCTCTATGTAGCCCATTTCTGTTTCTTATAGACCCAATTTCATCAGCAAAACCCGCTTTAATAATGGCATCTTCAAATTGATCATCGGTCATCACTTCATCAAAATAATCTAAGTTCTTGGCTATTTCTTTCGCACTTTCATAGGGCACTATAAGCAAAGATTTTAAAGTATCGGCATCAACTGATATTTCAGTAAGTACTCTAACCCCATTATCAGGTGCTTTAAAACGATTGGTTTTAGGGTCTAAATTTGTGCCATTTTGATAATAAAAGCCACAACTAAAAAACAATAGTAATCCGCAAATAATAAACAATTTATCCATTGAGACATATTATTTAAGATGCTTTTTTGAGCTTATGGTTTTTAAAAATATTATAAACTGCTATGAAATAAAGTGAAATTAAAGGAATACTTATAACATAACAACCATAATTCAATTCATCTAGATCATTGATTATGCCATAAATAAAATATAAAATAATGGGCAAGCATATAATGGCCAGCATAATGTTTTTTAACTTATTCGATGTAATGAGTTTATATTTCCAGCTCAATAGGACTAATACTAAACTTAATGCGATCGAAATTATAAAAGCAATTTGGTCATTAAAAATTGAGGATTGAAAACTATCATAAAAGCCATAACAATAGTCTCCCAAAACCACTATATACAGTATTAAAAAAATAGGTGTTAAAATTCTAACAATTGAATCCTTCAAAGCACTTTTAAAAATTAAAATCAATAAGAAAGGAATCGTAACCAGGATTGGGATAGTAAGTGCAAAAAGAGATTCAAAATCCATGGCGTTTTCAAAAATAACATCAATGGGCAATACGCCATAGATATAAGGCATAAACAAACCAGCAATAATGGCAAGTGTTAGGGCAATTTCGAAGGACTCTTTTATTGACTTTTTCATTTGACGTGATATTTAATTGGTTTTTGTGTCGTTAACAAAATTCAAAAAATCAGTTTTATACTTTTGGCCAATTGGTATTTTGTGATTTTTAATCATAATTTGATTGCCACTCATGCTGTTCATTTTATTTAAATTTATGGCAAACGATTTATGTGTTCTTATAAATAATTGTTTTGGTAAAGACTCAAAAATCGAGGTAAATGTAGCGTTGGTCATAATAAATGTATCCTCCAAATGAACTTTAACGTAATCCCCAAAAGCTTCAATAAACAGAATGTTTTTAATACTTATTTTATGAAGCGTTTTGTTGGATTTGATCATTATGAAATGCCCGTTTTCCAATTTAGTTTCATTTGGCATCTTTTTTTCTACAACTTTATTGACTGCGGTAAAAAAGCGGTCAAACGAAAAGGGTTTTAGTAAAAAATCAATGGCATTCACTTCAAATCCATCAACTGCATATTGCGGATATGCTGTAGTGAAAATCACATCTGGCGGATTTTGTAATGATTTGTAAAAGGTTAACCCCGAAATTTTAGGCATATTAATATCCAAAAAAAGCAAATCAATAGAAGGGTTTTGTTTTAATTTTTCAATAGCATCTACGGCATTATAGCAAACACCAATAAGCTCTAAAAAGTCAACATCGGCAATAAATTTTTTCAGCACAATTTGTGAAGAAGGTTCGTCATCAATAATCAAGCAATTAATTTTCATTTGTTTAATTTTAATATGACTTTAAACGTGGTTTTTGTTTTTATAACTTCAAATGTATGTGTATTGGGATACACAATATCAAGGTTTTTCCTAATATTTTCTAATCCTACTCCTGAATGTCCATTGGTTTCTTTTTCAATTTTGGAGCAATTGTTCTCAATATCAAAAACAAAGGCGTTATCTTTCTGTATTAAGTTAATATGGATAAAGGTGTGATCAATATCACCCATTATTCCATATTTAAAGCTGTTTTCAACTAAAGGTAACAACAACATAGGGTAGATGGGGTAATTTTGGTTATCAATGCTATAATTAAAACTAACATTGT
>JAHEDS010000132.1:2107-4659 GCA_024641135.1 Flavobacteriales bacterium | reverse complement strand
TCATAATCCAAGGATGGTTTGTTGCCAAAGGGACTTCAGGTAAACCGGTAGATTCTGAAGTAGCCCATGGCATATAAACAACATATCGGTATTGTGCGTTTTCAACCTCAGAGGTTTCAGGGTCATACACTGTTTTTCCACCATAGTAGATGTGTAATGTTAACCCAGTCTTTATATTGAGTTGACCCGATTTCATTTCTTCTTCACGAATATTAAATATTTCTTGTCCTGTCTTTCCCTCATCCTTTAATGCTCTTCCTCTTGCCATAAAGGGTTCAAGGTCCTTGTGGTAGCAAGCGGCACTAAACCCTTCCTGATTTGGATTATCTGCCAGACAAATAAATTCATTATCGCCTTCCTTTAAGGTAACAAATTCACCAGCCATATTATATCCAATGACTTTACACCCAGACCTGCTTTCTTTAGGGGCTGCCATTAATGCCGTTGCAATTAAAGCTTCATCAGTATCAATGGACTTTAATTGTTTCTTGACATCATTCAAAATACTGTCCATTGAAGTTTCTATTTCAGAGGATTCCTGACTTGTGTTTTTATTTTTGTCTGTTGAGTTACAGGCAACCAAAATGCCTGTAAAAATAAATGCTGTAATGAGACGTTTCATGTTTTAATGTTTTTTTTTTGAATTAGAATATTAAAGTCATGCCAATGGCTCTTTTTTGAAATGTAAGAAAAAGAAATGAAAAATCATAAAAAGCCATAAACTATGCACTTTTTAAGTTTGTCTTTTGTGAATTGAGATAAAAATAAGGAAAGAAATGAGGTTATTAATCAGTCGTTTTTTTAAATAAAATATAAAAGTATGACCAATATTAGTTTTTATGAATTAAATATGAAATAGTTTTGTGATAGTTTAAATAATGATGTTATGAGTACAGATAAAGTGTGTATAGTTTGTAAGAAATCGTCAATGGAAACACCTGTGACCAAATTTTATCATAAGGACAGCGAATTTTATATTTGCCCACAACATATTCCTATATTAATTCATAATCCACAGGAATTAGTAGGTTTGTTGGATGGTGCTGATAAACTACAAGGCGGATAAGCAAAAGTTTTAATATTGCAAAAAATCGTTTTTATAAATGAGCTAAAGGCATTATAAATGGATAGCCATTAATTTGTTGTTCTGGCCACTAATACCGGTGGTTTGATGTCATTTAATTTTCTAGAGTATTTTCTGCCATTTAAAAATGCACCTATAAAAGTTGATCGTACAAAATAATGATAGGTAACAAAGCAAACCAATGCAGTTCCTGACATCACAATAAAAAACTTAAAAAAAGCTGGCATTGACCATTCTAAAATTAAACTTGGTAGTAAAGCGGTTAAAGGCAAATGCAATAAATACACCCAATAGGAAGAATCTGAAACATAGCGCATCATGGCTGAATGATTACTGGCATAACGAATAAAGAGACCTGTAAAACCAAAAATGAATAACCATACGTTCACCGATTTTATAGCCATTATCACTTGAATTGAAAGCGCAGACGTATCCATTAAAAAATAACCCGTAAACAAACCTATTCCTAAACCAGTAAAAATCCAGTCATAAGTCATAAAACTACTGAGATATGCTTTTGATTTAAACAAAATCCAACCAAAAAAGTAGAAAAAGGCATAAAAAATAAAAGTGTTTAAATCTGGAATAAAACTTAATGATGTGGCTACCCAAGTACGATTCATTATCATTAAAATGACCAGTGTAATAACAGAAAAAACAAGTAATTTAAGTAGGGGTTTTTGAATAATAAAACTAAATAACTCGCTTGATTTATTAGTAAACCATGGTAATTTTTTAAAAATTAAACCAACTATAAAAGAGGATATAGAATATAAAACTAAATAATATAAAAACCATAAATGCATGGTTCTCTGTGGTATAAAAGCATGTAAGCTTGAAAAGCCAGCTAACGCGCTTAAAAGTGGATTACTTCCTTCGGCAAATACACTATTGGAATAGGTAAAGGCCATGGTAACAAGTGGCCATAATAACATCACAAATACCAGAAATGGTAATAGAATACGGTTGACCCTGTTTTTTATCATTTTAGCAGATGAACGTTCATGAAACAGTAGTGAAGCAAAAAACCCTGCTACCACAAAGAATATGGGCATTCTAAAGGCATGTATAAAACTAGAAACCCAATCCATATAGCCAGCTGTGCTTATAGGGTCTTTTAAAGGCCATGACGCCCCATAATCTGCAACTACATACGTATTTGAAGCATGTAATACAATGCCTAGCATCATCATGATAGCTCTTAAAGAATCTAATGCATGCAGTCGTTCTGTCTTGTGAGAATTCATATGGTTGGTTGGTTTTAATTGAACTAAACTGGTTATTTGTTACTAAGTAAAACGCTAATATAAAAAAATATAAATTAAAGCGAATGCGCATAAGTGCGTAATAAGCAATAATATAATTTGTTTGTAACCTGAAGAGAAAAAAACAGGGATATGAATAATTTTTATAAAAAAACCATTATTAATTTTTATCTTTCTTATAAAGAGGGATTAAGTAAGAAATG
>JAHEDS010000132.1:0-2007 GCA_024641135.1 Flavobacteriales bacterium | reverse complement strand
GAACGAATCAGTTTCCCAGCATCTCCACCAACACGAAGACCATATTTTAGTTTTATTTTTAAGGAATCATTTACCGTACTTATTATACTGTCATTTTGCGCATAAACTGATACACTCAACAGCATAAAAGAAAAAAGGCTAATGATAAAGTTTGAAATGCGCTGCTTTTTCATCTTCTACAGATTGGTTATCGTTTATTGATTCTTTTGATTGTATCCAGTTATCGCCATCATTAATAATGGTAAGCGTTACGTTTTTAAAGACTGTTTTATAGCCACAGGCTCTGGAAACATAAACCTGCTCAGTACTGTAATTTATAGTAATGAGATCTTCATTGCCACCTAAAATATTATCAAGGTTGGAGTATTCTTTATGTAAAGCATATTGGGTACCAGAAGCATTGGTTTTTAATGGCAAAACAATGGAGTCTGTGGTTACAATATTATAATCGGTTAGCGGATTATCATTACCCACCCCTTGAACTCTTAAATTAAACACATTCTTTTTGCTATCTTGATTAGAGATATCATAAAAACGAATTATTAAATTTGGAGTAGTTGCTGTGCTTTCTGGACAAATATCATCAGGTTCGCATCCCATTGAGAAAACGGTAATGATTCCAAAAACTAAAGCTAATATTTTATAATGTTTCATAGACTAGTAAAACTTCTATATTTATAAGACTTTTTAAGACCGTTTTTCCAAAAGTACAACATTTTCAACATGAAATGTTTGTGGAAACATATCAACTGCTTGTACTTTAGTTACTTTATAATGCTCTTTCATCAATTCTAAATCTCTTGCCTGTGTAGCACTGTTACAACTTACATAAACTACTTTTTCTGGAGCAATATTCAAAATTTGTTGTACAACATCTTTATGCATACCATCTCTTGGAGGGTCTGTAATTATAACATCTGGCTTACCGTGTTTGGCAATAAAACTACTGTTAAAAACATGTTTCATATCTCCAACAAAAAACTCTGCGTTTGCTATATTGTTTAATTTAGCATTCTCCTTGGCAGCGATAATAGCATCTGGAACCGCTTCGACACCTATTACTTTTTTTGCTTGTTTTGCAATAAACTGTGCAATTGTACCTGTTCCGGTATATAAATCGTATACCAATTCATTTCCTGTTAATCCCGCAAATTCTCTTGAAATTTTATAAAGTTGATAGGCTTGTAAAGAATTAGTTTGATAAAAGGATTTGGCATTAATTTTAAATTTTAAGCCTTCCATTTCTTCAAAAATGTGGTCTTCTCCTTTATAACAAATAACCTCCTGATCGTAAATAGTGTCATTGGCTTTCTCATTAATAACATATTGTAAGGAAGTTATTTCAGGAAATGTTGAATATATATAATCCAATAATAATTCACGGTTCTTTTTGTCTTCTTTAAAAAACTGAATCATCACCATAATATCTCCAGTACTTGAAGTACGAATCATCATGGTGCGTAAAAATCCCGCCTGATTTCTTGTATTGAAAAATTCAAGGGAATTATCTAAAGCAAATTGCTTAACCGCGTTTCGAATAGCATTGGAAGGGTCTTCCTGTAAATGACATGTTTTAATATCCAGAATTTTGTCCCACATGCCAGGAATATGAAATCCTAAAGCATTTCTATCCCCTAAATCTTTATCAGATTTTACTTCTTCTAAAGTTAACCAGCGGGAGTCACTAAATGAAAACTCCATTTTGTTTCTATAGAAATATTGATTTTCACAACCTAAAATAGGCGTTATCTCAGGTAATTCTAAATGTCCTATTCTTTTTAGGTTATTAACAACCTCGTTTTGTTTATAGGATAGTTGATATTCATAAGCCATATCCTGCCATTTACAACCACCACAAACTCCAAAATGTTCGCAAACGGGAGTTGTTCTTTTATTTGATAATTTATGAAAAGTAATAGCCTTGCCTTCATAATATGCTTTACGCTTTTTAAAAGTTTGAACATCAACGACATCACCGGGAACTGCGTTTGATAAAAAAATTACTTT
>JAHEDS010000131.1 GCA_024641135.1 Flavobacteriales bacterium | reverse complement strand
TGCTTTAAACTTAAAGCTACCTTATTAGGCTTGTAGTTATATAATTCAGCAAGCTCTTTAACACGTTTAACGGTTTCTTTTCCAATTTCTTCGCTATTATTTAATGCTTTAGAAACTGTTGATATTGAAACGTTTAATTCTTTTGCTAATTGTTTTAAAGTAACCATATTAGTAATACACATTTTTATATATGTAATTTACGAAAATACCTGTTAAATAATATATTAGCAAATTTTTAATTAATAATACATGAGTTTAGATTCTTGTAAAAAAGAAAAGACGCTTATCTATTTAAGAAAGCGCCTTTATACTATTAATCATTTTTTAAGACTAACAGTCTATAACCAACCGGCACAAAGGTAGCGTCTTCTACATTAATTATAGGTAACAAAAGTTACACATTACGCCAAACCCTATTTTATAATAATTTTTTTGTTTATGACCCCTTTATCAGTTTCTAATTGTACAATATAAGTACCTGTAATAACATGCAGCGGGATTTCACTACGATTTGAAAACTCTGTTATTGATTGAATTTTTTGTCCCAAAATATTTAAAACAGACCCTTTATTCACTCTTACGTCTGACTTTAAAATTATTGTAAGATTTGAGTTTTGATTGTCATAAAACGTGAGGAAGGCATTACCCATTTCAAAATCATTATTACTTAAGGCATTTTGATCGTTTTTGAAGACCAGCTTAAATCGGTCATTATAAGTGCCTGCCTCTAAATAAATTTCAAAAGGAGTTTCGTTAATCTGAAATGTTTCTTGAGTTAATGCATCTTTTATATATATATCCTTTTCTGAATTTACATTTTCAAGTGAATCAATTTTAATTTTTATTATGCCGGCTTTATTAACAATGAGTCCTAATGGAAAGTCCTGATCATCATTAAAATTATTCACTCCTTGAATTACAAATTTATCATCATTATAAGTCCAATACATATCTTCCTTATTCACGTCGGCCATAACTGCATCATAACCCAAATCGAACCCTGTAGACGCCTTTTCATTTGCACCAATGACTATTTGTCGATGATAGCCTTCTGGAGAATCATACATTAATCGTATTAATGGATTTGAATACACCGTAGTGGCCTTATTATAACTTTTTGATTTCGTTTGAGATGCCTTTAAAAAAACAGATGTTGATGGAGACTCCAATTCAAAAACACGCTGACTGTTTTTAAATTTGATATTACCTCCGGTTGCACCAACAGTTGAAACAAAAAATCCTTGAGAAACAGGAATAAAATCTTTAGGATTTTTTATTCCAGATTGTCCATTGTTTTTAATTCGGCTATCGTTTGAAATAGCTGCCGCTCCTCCTGTTAAATTAAAAGTGGCATAACCTCCAACATAATCTCCTAAATTGTGTGAATCTTCCTGTCCAAAGTGATGCCAAAAATAAATAGTCCCATTAAAAACATCAACTGCGTTATTGCCACCATTTGACACACTTAAATTATCTAAGATAAACGCTCTTGCATCAATTGCAGATGGATATGGGTTACCGATGAGCCTTTCAACATCATCCGTTCCCGAAATTTTATTTAGTGGTAACGAAATATCTCCATTAAAAGGCAGCCCTTTAAAAACATAATTTTGATATGAATCTACCGAAACAGAACCTGAAGTACCTTTCATAGTAAATCCTTCGCCTGGCATTAAAGAGGACAACTCATTTATCTTTGTCCAAGCATAATAATCATTTGAAGGACCGTAATATTTATACAACCAATAGGAACTAATGGTTCGAGGGGTTGTCGGGGTATTTGAATCTGCAGCCGAATAAGAGGTGCTAAAATTTATTGGTAAATAGGATGAAGGCGATGTTCCATCAAAAGTGTTTCCTGCAATTGTGTAATTAACATTTGGTTTTGAAATACCTGAACCTCTAGAGGCACTATTTCCAGAAATTGGCCCAACAGACGATGACCAATAATTGTAATTAAACCCATTAGCGGTTCCTTGTTGATCTCGCTCTATATATCCTCCACTATCGGCATCCAGAATACTTCCCTCTAACTGCACTAACTGTGATTCCCCTTCTAAACCTAAAACACCATCCAATTCTAAATAATGCGATATCGTTAAACTATTCCCAGAACCTCTTCCTGAATTAATATTGGTCGCGCCATCAATGGTAAAGGTTCCAGAAAGTGAAACTAATCCTAATAAAGAAACATCTTCTTTATCAGAAATAACATTGTTTGATAATTCTACAATATTCCAATCAATGGTTGTTCCATCGACACCTAAGGTGTTTGGAAGGTAAATATCATTATTATTTAACCAGGTTGATGGGTCATCCCAATAACCATCAACTATAGTTTTATAAGGCAATGGTGCGGTTATGATTTGAGATGTCGTTATATTCTGTGGTATCCCATTAATATTATTGATAGAATTATCAGTTGCTGTATTTGAATCCAATGGGTAATACCCCTTTAAATTAGCCCACAATAATCCTCCTGAAATATCTAATTTAGTTTCTGTACCTTTTACGTTTGTAGCATTTTGCTGAATGTGTTGATTCATCATTTCCCTAATCTGAGATTCACTCAAAACAACGTTCCAAATACGCACTTCTTGAATAGCTCCACCAAAATAATTATTGGTTAACGGCGATGTCAAGTAATTTGTAGTGTCGGCTCCAATTTTAAAATCATTAACAGTATTTATAGGTGAAGAAGCTGCAGTAACTGAATTAACTTCAATACCATCAATATACATTTTTACAATTGCACTATTATATGTAACAGCAACATGGTGCCATTCATTGTTTGGCATTTTATAGGGGGATGTAATATTTACTATCTCGTTATTAGAATTATTATACCAAATTATATTTAGATAATTGTTTTTTAAACTTAAATGATAACCTGTTTTATTTGAAGCATCTATATTCCCTTTTGAAATAATGGTCCCAGTGGCCACGGAAGATTTTTGAAAAACCCATGATTCTACCGAAAAAGAACCCGTTAAATCATGATTATCATTAAAATTAATATATTCTTTAACACCATCAAAACCAATAAAATTATCCATAATATTTATAGTGTAGTCTTCCACTTCACCATCAAAACCAATTTCACAACTCGAAGAAGGCTGGGTATTATATTTGGTAGCTACTCGCATTCGGGTTGTACCAACAACCGCTGTTACAGGCACCACTATCGATATTGGTGAATTTGAAGTAAGACCATTGGAAACATTTTTTACTGATCCCAAGTCGTACTCTTCACCCGAATCAACAAAATCACCATCTCGATTCCAATCTATCCAAACTTTTGTATAATTTCTATAATTACCATCAGTATTTACTTTTATAGAAAGGTTATAAGGTAACCCTTTATAGATATTGGTATAAATATTAGTAAAATCTTCATACCCATTATCTTTAATAAGATCAGCATTACTTATTGTATTAAAAGACACCAACGTTATACCATCATTATAAGCAGTAGTTCCTGATGACGTACAATATTGATCAGTTCCTTGTTTAATTATAACGGTATAGTCTTCAACTTCACCATCAAAACCAGTTGCGCAACTTGAATTAGGATATGCATCGTATTGAGTAGAAACACGCATTCTTGTTGCGCCAACAACCGCATTTAAAGGAACTAATATAGGTTTTGGAGCATTTGAAGTGGCACCATTGGAAACATTTTTTACTGATCCCAAATCATACTCTTCACCGGAGTCGGCAAAATCGCCATCTAGATTCCAGTCTATCCAAACTTTAACGTAATTTCTATAATTACCATCTGTATTAACATTTACTGTTAAGTTATAAGTTGAACCTTTAAAGAGATTAGTATAAACATTGGTGAAATCTTCATAGCCTGAATCCTTGATTAAATCGGATTTACTAATGGTGTTAAAAGACACATAGGTAATTCCATCATTATAGGCAGTAGTTCCAGTAGAGGAACAATACTGCCCGTAGCTTTTAAAACTTAACGACATAAAACATGCCGTAAGCGCTATCATAGATAGACTTTGGAAGTTGAGAGACTTCATAGAGAGAGAGTTATTTTTAGCAATTACTATGCAAACATAATATATTTTCTAAACGATAACGACAAAAAGCAAAAAAAATCGATGAAATGCATCGATTTTTTTTGCTTTGAAAATTTTATATAACCTAAACCTGTAATTATAAGGCGAAGTTAAAGGCGTTATTTAGATTATTTTGTCAATTTAATTAATTATTATTTTTTTATTTATCAATCCTTTTTCTGTATTTAACTGTATAATATAAGCTCCTGTACTTACATGAATTGGAACCGAAATATGCTTTTCAAAAGCTTCAATAGTAGTTATTTTTTGTCCCATTAAATTTATCACGGTTCCTCCAGAAACATAGGTTGCATCATTTAAATAAATTTCTAAACTTGATATTTCTGTTTTAAATATAACGGATACCTTATTAGTCAATTCAACATCTGTGATACTTAATGCTTTTGTAGATTGAAAAACAAGTTTAAAGCGGTCTTTATATGTTCCAGGCTCTAAGAACGTTTCAAAAGGCGCATTATTTATCTCAAATGTTTCTTCAGTAAGACTGTCTTTAATATATAATTTCTTATTGGTATCAATATGTTCTAGTTTATCAATTTTAATTTTAATAATTCCAGCCTTTTTAACAATGA
>JAHEDS010000130.1 GCA_024641135.1 Flavobacteriales bacterium | reverse complement strand
CGAAACTTTTGAAAATCAGTCTGGAGAAATTGTAACAGAACCCGTATATAAATCAGATGTGTTGAACAAGTTAATTTTTTCTGGTGTTGTTAAAGATGGGACATTTACACAGACTATTAGTATGCCAAAATACTATGATAAATTATATATCAGGAGGAATGAAAACTTAAACTATTCATCTTCAATTGAAACCATTCAAAATCAAGTAGTAACTTATAATCATGTGTCATCAACAAATAAAGTAGGTAAAAGTTCGAAAGTAAATGATGTGGTTAACGATTATTTGTATTGTGTAAATGGTGCTGCTGAATTATTTCAGGTTGACCCACTAACAGGAGATCTAACATATTTATCTGATATGCCAATGGGCAGTTTCACCTGCGCTGTAGATCAGGAAAATAAAGTGCTTTATTCTATAGGTAGAAGTAGTCCCTTTCCTTTGATGAAATATTCTATTGAAAATAACACATGGCAAATTGTCGCAAACGTTGGTATGGGTGGTCCAAGATTAGACTATAATTATAGAGATGGATTGTTATATTTTTCAACAGGGGCTAAACTGTATACAATTAATCCATCAAATGGAGCTAGAATTAATGTTTGGAATATTGAAGGATTAGACAGCACAAGTGGAGGCGACTTGGCTTTTGCTGACGATGGGACTTTGTTTTTATGTACGTTTTCTGGATTATATAGATTAGAATTAAATGGGAACAATGTTTATCAAAGTACAAGAATAAGTGCTGACAACCTTCCATTTGAACCCACTTCTATGACTTTCGATTCTAACCAAGAATTATGGTTGGCCAATAATGCCAATAGTTCAGATTTGATTGTAATGGACACCCAAACAGGAGGTTGGCTTTACAAATACGGAATAAGCGCAAATAATAATACCGATTATGGAAGGACCATTAATGATTTAACCACATTTAAGGTTATTACTCAATCCAATAATGATCCAGATACAGATGGTGATGGTATATTAGATAGAGACGACAGCTATCCAAATGATGCAAATAAAGCTTTTGAAATGTTTACACCCAGTAAATATGGCTGGGGCACAGTAGCCTTTGAAGATTTATGGCCATCAAACGGGGATTATGATTTTAACGACTTAGCAGTTAATTATAGAGTCATTGCTGTTTTAAATTCACAAGGTCAAGCAGTTCAATTGGATTTTTTAATAAACACTAAATCTAATCGGGCAAGTTTTACCAATGGATTTGGCATTGAAATAGAATCATTGTTGCCATCCCAAATTGAAAGTGTGTCGGGAAATATTTTAACTAAGAATTATATTAATCAAAACAGTAATGGTACCGAAGCCGGACAGGATAAGGCTGTCATAATTGTGTTTGACGATTCTAATTCAATGTTAAATTATGAACATAAAATATCTGTTAAATTTAATAGCCCGATCAGCACAGATCAATTAGGGACAGCACCTTTTAACCCGTTTATGATCATTAATAAAATAAGGGAAAAAGAAGTCCATTTAGCCTACATGAATAGAACAACATTAGCTTCAAATAATTTTAGTATAACTGGTGTAAATAATGATGAAGATGGAAACTTTATCAGTAATAATGGATTTCCATGGGCCATTAATATTGTACATGATTTCAAAGTCCCTAAAGAAAAAATAGCAATAAATAAAGCTTACAATTTTTTTAATACATGGGCTATTTCGGGCGGTATACAATATAAAGATTGGTATAAGGATAGTTCTGGATATCGAAACACAGAAAATATCCAAAACTAATAGTATCTAAATATTAAATTCAAAACTCATGAAAGTATATCCTATAAAATTCCATCCAATATTAAAAGAAAGAATTTGGGGAGGTAATAAACTGGCATCATTATTAGGTAAAGAATCTAACAAAAACAATATTGGGGTAAGTTGGGAAATTTCTAATGTTAATGGCCATATATTTCAAATTTCCAATGGCGCCTATGAAGGGTCTAATTTAGACGAACTTATTAGTTTTCATAATGAATCTTTTTTAGGCACTTTAAATTTTTAGATACACAAACAGATTTGTCAGTACAGATACATCCAGATGATGAAATTGCCGCAAATTTCATAATAGATTTGGTAAAACTGAAATGTGGTACATCATGGATAGCGATGAGAATGCTAATATTGTTTTAGGTTTGAAGGAGATCAATACGAATCCTGTACAATTCAAAACTATTAACTCAAACAATATTGACGTTGTTTATAATAGGGAACAAGTAAAAAAAGGCGATTGTTATTTTATTCCAGCTGGTAAAATTCATGCTATTGGTGCTGGTGCACTGGCAGTAGTAATTCATCGACTCCAATAATGGTATTGTATGGAAATACTAATGCGAATGTTATTACTAAAGAATTTCAATTAGCATTAAACAATAAATAAATTAAAGCATTTTTAAGAAAACTAAAAAATAAGAAAATGAGAATCGGGGTCATAATGATATTCCATAACAATGAAAATGACATAGACAAACAGTTGTTTTCAAGTCTAATAAGTAAAGCGAAATTAACACCTTTATGTTTTGTTAACAACGGAAGTAAAGACAATACTTTAAAGAAGCTTAAAGAATTAAAAAATGAGTTCAATTCTAATTTGAGTATTGTAGATATTAAAAGAAATAAAGGGATGGAGTTGGCAATAAAAGCGGGGGCGAGGTATTTATTCAATACCGTTGAATTGAATCAAATAGGATATTTGGATATGAATACATTTGAACCCTTCAAAGATTTCAATAAACTAATCTGGGGTATTGAGTCTAATAGCGATTTAATAATTCAATATAACATCCAGACCATTTCCAATAAAACTAATCAAAGAAAAATGTTTAAAAATATATTTTCGGTTGTTGATTATTTGGAGACCTTAAGCATTGAATACGAATTTAATGACGTAGATTTTAAAGCCTCTTAGGAGTTTGAAAAACGCGTTAACATTTCATGGTTATTAGATGCGACAACCATTAGTCTACACTTATGCGCTACTAGTCTACACTTAAAAGCTAATCAACGAAATTATGTAAAAGTAAAATAAATGTAGTTTATTTTTGAGGTATTCTACCTTTTGAGAGCGAGGTTTAATAGCAATTTTATAAAAAGCAAAAGTTTTACTTTTGCTTTTTTTTTAAATCGAAGTATTTATGTTTCGATATTCTCCAGGGTTTATTTTTTTTATGATTTTGAATTGACGATTAAAATTGGAAATGTTTTTAAATCCAGATTTAAAAGCAATTTCTGCTATGGCCATATCTTTTTCTTCAATTAAAAGTTTGCAGGCATGTTCAACTCGTAACTCGTTTAAAAATCTGAAATAGGTTTTGTTTGTTCGTTTTTTAAAATATTTACAAAAGGCATTTTTAGACATATTGGCTACTTCAGCAATAGATTCTAAAGTAATATCGCCATCAAAATGTGTTATCGTAAAATCAAATACATCCTGCATGCGCTTTCCTTCATTATCTGAATAGGCTTTTTCATAGATAAAAGAGGATAAGTTTTTATAGCTCGCTTTCGATGCTAGTTTAAGAATTTCTAATAATATTATAAATCGTGTCAGTTTCGAAGCGTTTTCAAGATCAAGAAATAAGGTGTTAATCCTTTTTTTTGATGTGGTTACCTTAAATCCTTGTGCTGATTTTTTGAAAAAGGGCTGTAATTCTTTGAGTTCTTCAAGCTCAAAAAATTGTTTTCCAAAACCATTTTTATGAAAAAACAATGTAATCATGTGAGATTTTTTACTTGTGTTTAAATCGCTCTTAAAAACATGAGGTAAGTTGCTTCCTAAAATAATTACATCACCAGGCTTGTAATAGTTTACTGTATCTCCAACAATTAATGTGCCCTTACCCTCGATGATTAAGCTTAATTGCAGTTCTTCATGTTGATGTAATTTATTATAAAAGGCATCATCAAAATCTATTTGATAAATAATAGAGTCATTTAAGGGTTTAGGAATTTTAAAAGGTAAAATTTTCATAAAATTAAATATATGCACATATAATATTCAAATATGTATAAAAATATAAAATAATGGATAATATAGTATTAAAGTTGGATAAAAACTAATAACCCAAAACAAGTGGTTATAGCTATTTTTAACATGAACAAAACCAATAAGATGAGTATTACATGGAAAGGCGTTATGCCGGCAGTTACAACACAGTTTAATGCTAATGATGAATTAGATTTAGAATTATTTAAAGTAAATATTAAAGCACAATTAGATGCGGGCGTGCACGGCATTGTTTTGGGCGGAACCTTGGGAGAAGCCAGCACCTTGACTGATGAAGAACGCCGTATTCTTACTAGAGAAACCGTAGCTTTTGTTAAGGGAAAAGTACCGGTTTTAATGAATATTGCAGAGCAAACTACCAAGGCAGCAATTCACTTAGCCAAAATTGCCGAAGAAGATGGTGCTAAAGGATTAATGATGTTGCCTCCTATGCGTTATAAAGCAAGTGACGCTGAAGTGGTGGAGTATTTCAAGGCAGTGGCCCAAAGCACTTCATTGCCAATAATGATTTATAACAATCCTGTTGATTATAAAATAGAAGTAACTTTAGATATGTTTGATGAACTTTTGGCTGCTTGTCCCAATATTCAGGCAGTTAAAGAATCAACCAGAGATACCACTAACATTACAAGAATTAAAAATCGTTTTGGCAATCGTTTGGCTATTATGACTGGAGTTGATAC
>JAHEDS010000058.1 GCA_024641135.1 Flavobacteriales bacterium | reverse complement strand
GTAGTCGTATTACTCAACCCAACAGGAGATGACCAATAATTATAGGTGTAATTATCAGCAGTGCCTTGTTGATCTATTTCAAGAGTACCCGAGCTTGTGGGGTCTAAATTACTTCCTAAATCTTGTAATAGCTGTGATTCCCCTTCTAAATCTATTTTACCGTTAAGTTTTAAATTATCGGTAACTTGTAAACTATTGTCTACTACAGTTAATGTGGTATTGTTTTCTAATTCGAGCGTTTTAACATATCCCGAAGTAGCACCTGCATATATTATTGGATAATTGGTTAAACCAGCTGGTATCACAACATTTAAAGTAGGTAAAAGGCCATCTGTTGGGACCCCAACTTGCCAGTTTCCAGCGTTATTCCAATCAGTATTAACTGTTCCACTCCAATAATTTTTTGTTGCAATTTGTGAATATGAATAATAATTGCTAAAAATTAACATAGCAATTATGAGAGATCTGAAAGAAGGAGCAACCTTATTCATAAATAAATTAATAAATAATAGCTTGGGGCCATTTAATTTGTACAAATATACACAATAATCTATGAAATACAAATAAATTCGATTAAACGTAAATTATATACAGAATAAACTTACATTATTTAAAAAAATTAAATTATTATGGATTATAAAAAAGAATGTTTACGTGGAATTTGAAAATATATTTTAGTTTATTTGTATAATAACATGTAATAATATTAACTAAGGTATATGTCTAAAATAACTTGTTTTGGTGAAGTTTTATGGGATATATTCCCAACGCATGAAAAAATTGGTGGAGCGCCTCTTAATGTCGCATTACGATTAAATTCATTTCGTCATAATGTGTCCATGATTAGTGCTGTTGGAAATGATTCTTATGGAAAAAAACTTTTAGATTTTATTTCTGAAAACGGGGTGGATACAAATTATATTCAATTGAATTCCAATTTAGATACAGGAAAGGTTCAGGTCACTTTAAATGATAAAGGGTCTGCATCTTACGAGATTACTTATCCATGTGCCTGGGACAGAATCGAGTTTAATGAAAACTTAAAAGCGTTAGTTTCAAATTCTGATGCCTTTGTGTTTGGGAGCTTGGTGGCCAGAGATCCCGTTTCAAAAAACACATTATTTCAACTTATAGAAGAAGCTTCGTATAACGTGTTTGATTTGAATTTAAGATCACCACATTATACTAAGGAACTTTTAATATATCTAATGAATAAAGCTGATTTCATTAAATTTAATGACGATGAGTTATATGAAGTTAGCGCGTATTTAGGCTCTAAATACTTTTCAATGGAACAAAATATACGGTTTATTTCAAAAGCGACTAATACGAAACATATTTGTGTAACTAAAGGTAATCATGGGGCTGTATTATTATACGATGATACTTTTTATTACAATAGTGGTTATCTCGTAAAAGTTAAAGATACTGTTGGAGCAGGAGATTCATTTTTAGGTTCTTTAATAAGTGAGTTATTGAATAAGACAAACCCACAAAAAGCCATCAATTTTGCTTGTGCTGTTGGGGCTTTAGTAGCGCAAAGTGAAGGCGCTAATCCAACAATTTCCATTACTGAAATTGAAGAATTTATAAACCCCTATTAATTTTTATAAAAACTAATAAGGGTTTTATAGCTGTTAAATAAGACTTAGCAATTTATTATTTTTGCCCTTTTTTAAATCCATAAAGGTTTTGTCCTATAAAATCGTGTGGAAATACATTATCTCCTTCAAATCCAATTTCAACAGTACCACTATCTTCAGGGATATAGTTTGTTTTAAAAATATAATCCCAAAGACTTAAACTAATTCCATAATTTACCCCATAAGAACCTTTTGGAAGGGTATAAGCATGGTGATATAAATGCATGACTGGATTATTAAAAATATATTTTAAAGGGCCCCATGTAATTTTAACATTTGAATGATTTAAATGACCAATTGCAATGGTAATAAAATGAATAATATAGGCTTGTTCTGGCTCAAAACCACCAATAATCATAACCCCAAAAGTTTTTAATGGTTTATATAAAACATTTTCCATCCAATGGTATCTTAAATGTGCAGCAAAACCCATTTCTTTTACACTATGATGCACTTTATGAAATTTCCATAAAAATGGATATTTATGAAGCAACACGTGAGTAAACCATTGCACAAAATCAAGAATTATGAAAAACACGAGAAGTTGCAGCCACATTGGCCAAGCCTTAATGTCAAATAATGTTAAACTTCCTGCTGTAACATTAAATTCGTTAAAGAATAATCCTAAAATTTTATAGAATCCACTAATTACAATTGAAAACGCAAAAAAGTTAAAGTACATATAAAAGGCATCCAACCAAAAATCTTTTCTAATGATCGATTGATTTTTACGCCAAGGGAATGCAATCTCTAAAAGCCAAACAAGAACAGATATTGCAGTAAGTCCCCAAAAATAATTTGTATACCATGGCACTTCAAAAATTATTGATTTCCATGTCCAGTCTACCGTTCCTGAGAAGGCATTAACAAATGCTTGAATATACTTTTCCATAATAATTTACTTTTTATATAATGATATTAATTAATGTTATTTTTTAAAATCTTTATTATTCTATTGTTCTAATTCATACCAGTCAATATTAGTTAGCATTGGGCGCCTACCGGTATCTACAGGAGGGTAATTTGTTGCTAAATAATTAACTATAATTTCTTGATTTTTTCCTAAATCTGGTAGATTTTGTGTTTGCTGCATCCATTTAATTGTAGCATTCCAACGCTCAGCATTCATTCGGTTTTGAAGAATTAATTTTGAAGAATGACAGGCTGTACAGTTACGCACCACAGTCATCATACCTTCTGCATCAATAAATCCCGTTTCTACATGGATGCCATTTTCTATTCTATCTGGATCTAATTCTTCAACAACCACAGCCACCTCGGGAACTTTTTGAAAATTAAAAAATTCAGGATTAACCATGTAATAAACGAGTGTTCCACCAGCTATTACAAATAAACTGAAAAGCAAAAGTAATTGTCGATATACTTTTTTGACTTGTTTATAAAAATCTAATTCTTCAGACATCTACTTAACTTTTACCGCAATTCGATGACAAGCATTATTTAAATACCCTTTAGGATTCCACCCAGGTAATAACATGGGTTGTGCTTTCCCATTAGAATCTGTGGCTTTGGCCCAAACTTCGTAATATCCAGTTTGTGGAAAATCTATTGAAGCAGTAAAATGTTGCCAAGCCAATCTGTTTTTTGGTTTTTCAACCTTACACACCTTCCATGTGGAGCCATAGTCTATGGAGAATTCCATTTTTGTAACTTCTAATTCACCAGCCCAGGCATGTCCTCTTATATTTAAAGCTTTTCCTTTATTAATAATAGCACCAGATTTCGGATAAGTTATTAGCGATTTAACTGGCATGGATTCAATAATACAAAAGTCCTCATCCTTTATTTTTTCACCAGGTGCAATAGGTTTACATGGAACTTTATAGGAATCTCCCGTCATTTTTTCACCATCATGTATAATATTTCTAATGCTGATTCTATTTAGCCATTTACCCGAAACAGAAGCAGGCCAACCACCGGCAACTAACCTTAAAGGATAACCATGGACCAAAGGAATCTCTTCACCATTCATTTTAAAGGCAATTAGCGTTTCATCTTGTAAAGCTTTTGACATGGGACACCCTCTTGAAATCGGTTCCTTTTTAGGGTCATGACTTAAATGTACATCTGCTGCATGATATCCTATATAAACAGCATTGCTTTTAATGCCAGCATCTTCCAAAACATCTCTTAAACGCACACCAGTCCAAGAGGCACAGTGCACGGCACCAACAGTCCATTGATTCCCTTTTGCCGGGGGGTTAAATTCACTTCTTCCATTCCCTCCGCATTCTATAGTTAATTGATAGGTATATTGTTTAAACTTTGATTTTAATTCTGCAAGAGTATACGTCTTTTCTTTTACAACAGACTCTCCATCAATTTTTAAAACCCAGTTTTTAACATCAATGTTTTCAGGAATTAAGCCATTATTTCTTATAAACATACAAGAATTAGGTGTGATTTCATCATCCAATAAATGGGCTTGTGCTTCTATGTTCCATGGTTTGTCATTAAGCACCACCATTTCTTTGTTTTTATTAAACATTTTAAACGGGTCAGGATCTTGTAAAGCCAATGGAATATAGCCATCCATGATTTTGGATCCAAAAATAATTTCTGTACCTATAAGTGTAGCAAAAGAACTTAAAGTCGCTTTTTTTACGAAAGATCTTCTTTTCAAAAGTGTAGAATTAAATTAATTAAAACATAAGATATACAAGATACAAATTACAATTTTAAAAATTTAATTTATGTAACAATTGTTACATACATTATTGTAAGTCAGCATTATCTTGTGCGATAACTTTAAGCTATATAATTATGATTAAGAATTTTGGAACTAAATTTATTGGTTGGTCTTTTATTATGGCCGCCGTATTATTATGGAGTGGCTGGGCTCTTTCTCCTCATCACGTTGGTGAGTATTTTAAAGCATCAGATTTTGCTGCCATAGGGGAGCATGTATGGTTCTGGATATGGATGTATCGCATTCATATATTTGGATGGGTAACTATGGCCATTGCTATTTTTTCTTTTGTTTCTATGACAGGAAAAAAACCTTTTGGAGTTTTAATAATTCCAGGAGCGGGAATGGTTATTGTCGGAACGTTTACTATTGCAATTGCCGCCGCATTTTATTATAATTATGGTGCTTGGGGTGTTGGCCAGACAATGGGTAAATCACCTGAAGAAATTCAGGAATTTTTAAACGGAACACTTTATACTAATCAATATGTTACGTGCTTTGTGCGCTTTGGACGTATATTCTCTGGAGTAGGATTGATATTATTAGGAGTAGGAATTTTAAAATGGAATATATTAAGCAAGTTGCTGGCATGGTTTACAATTATACTCGGTTTAACTGCGATGTTAATAATTTTGTTAATCCCTGATAATTTTGAAGTATATAAACCAGTATTTCATGTAAAAGTAATCTGGTTAATTACAATGGGTGTTTATATATTATTGAAAGGAATAAATCTATCTGAAAGCGAAGCTTCCTAGTAGTATTAGATTTTTATAAAAATTGAATTTAAACTCTGTATCATTCATGATACAGAGTTTTTGTTTTTATATAAATAGAAAAAAAAGTTTTTTTGATACTATTAACCAGGCATATTTAATAAACACAGACCATGGGCTTAATTTTGGATTTGGCTTTTCCCCTTTTCCTAAACGTTTTATCTGTGATTCGTACCAAATAATATTCATAGCACCATCGATAGCTTTGACTCCTGTTTTTTGAATTTGGGTAGTACAGTCTGTTAGTTTTTTTGAAAATATGTCATTTGCAATATTTGGAAATATAGCGAAAGGACGGGCAATTCCAATAATATCAACTTTATTTGATGCTACAGCTTGTTCCATTACTGAAGAGGTTCGAAAGCCACCAGTTAACATTAAAGGTGTTTTAGTAATTGTTCTCGCTTTTTCAATATATTCCATAAAATATACTTCTCTTTTTTCTGTACTCTCTTTCCTTTTTCCCATCATCGCCGGAGCTTCATATGTTCCTCCAGAAATTTCAATTAAGTCTATTCCTTCTTTAGAAAGCATTTTGACTACTTCCATGGATTCTTCCTCGGTAAAACCCCCTTTTTGAAAGTCGGCCGAATTTAATTTAATTCCAATAGGAAAATCTGCTCCTACTTTTTTCCTAATTGATCTATAAACTTCAATTACAAATCTCGCTCTATTTTCCAGAGATCCACCCCATTTATCTTCTCTTATATTGGTGTGTGGCGATAAAAACTGACTTACCAGATACCCATGAGCCCCATGAATTTGAACACCAGTAAAACCCGCCTTTTTTAGAATTAAAGACGTAGTGCCAAATCTTTCAATAATATCTAAAATCTCGTTTTCTAATAAGGCCCTTGGTATTTTTTTTGTAGCATTTTTTCTGCCACTACTTCTTAAAGGTACAGCCGAAGGCGCCATTAACTCACTATTTATTTGTTCCATGGCCTGTCTACCAGGATGATTTATCTGAGGCCATAAATGCGTTTGAGTACCTTTTACAGTTTCGGCCCATTTTTTTAGTAAAAGGATGTGTTTCTCATCTTCAACAACCACATTCCTTGGTTCCCCAAGCGCCTTAGAGTCAATCATGATGTTACCAGTAATTAAAAGTCCTGCACCACCCTGAGCCCATTTTTTATAGGCATTTATAAGTGTTTTTGTTGGTTCATGATTTTTATTTGAAGCATTTTCGCTCATGGCCGATTTGGCAATTCTGTTACTTAATTTTGTGCCATTTGGCAAAATCATTTCTTGTTGTAAAATAGTCATTACTATAGTGTGTATTTTTTATTTTAAGTACTTTAATAAGCAGCGTTTATTAATTTTTAATGAAAGGGGTTAAATTCTGATTGTAATTGATTTGATATCGGTAAAAATAAGAGTTCTGGAAATTTTCCCCATTCAAACCATTGCCATTTTTCACATTTATTGGGTTCCATAAGTTTTAGATCTCCAGAATCAAAATCAGCTATCATAAATATGGTTATATAATGTTTTTGTTCCTTCTTAAAAATGTCGTTAGTAACCATCCCAAATCGAATATTTTTGATTTTAAGGTTAGTTTCTTCTAAAACTTCACGTTGGGAACAGGCTTCCCATGATTCACCGAATTCCAAATGTCCTCCTGGATAAGACCAGGTACCTTCGCCATGCGCATTTATTCTTTTACCGAGAAGTATTTTGCTATCTTTAATGACCATGACTCCAATGCCTACTTTTGGTCTGTTTTCCATAATAATAACAAAAGATTAATATATAATTTTAAACTATATTGAGATTAAATTCTATTTATTATTCTGACGCAGAATTTTTTATTATTTGATAATAAAACCGAATAGAATTTTCAAAATCACTTATTGGGAGTCTTTCATTTAATCCATGAAACGATTTAATATTTCCTTTATTCAGTTTGATGGCTGAAAATCTATAAATATTTTCAGAAATATCATTTAAATGTCTAGAATCTGTACCACCTACAACTAAATATGGTGCCACAAGGACCTCTGGATAAATTTCTGAAATAGTTTTATTTAAGGTTTTATAGCCAAAAGAACTGGTGCTTGATACTTTTGAGGGGTCTGAAATAAAGGCTCCTTTTTTAATAATAATACGTTCATCGTTAATAATTTGTTTCACACGCTCAATAACTGTCTCGACGGTTTCTCCTGGTATAATCCTGAAATTTACGGTGGCATTTGCATTTTGTGGGATTATATTATCTTTTACACCACTTTTAAAAATTGTTGGAGCTGTAGTTGTACGTACGAGCGCGTTTCCTGAGGCAGATCCTTCATAAATGCCGGTAATTACTGATTCAAATATTGTTTTGTTGGCAAACACCAATCTATTTAAAAATGGCATCTCAGGGCCTAAATTTTGAATAAATCCTTCAATTGGCGGAGAAATAGTGGCTGGAAATGGATTCTGTTTTAGTTTCACTATTGCATTAGCAAGTGCGTCAATGGCTGTTTCTTTTTCAGGCATTGAGGAATGTCCACCTTCCATTTTAATTGATAAATCTAAAGAAATAAACCCCTTTTCTGCAACACCAATAAGTGCAACATCTTTTTCTATATCTGGGATCATATGTTGAACAATACTTCCTCCTTCATCAATAACGAATTCGGCCTCAATATGTTCACTTTTTAAGTATTTGGCAATGGATTCAGCACCGTTAACACCTCCAATTTCTTCGTCGTGCCCAAAGGATAGATAAATGGTTCTAGTGGGCTTAAAATCAGTTTTTAGTAAAAGTTCCACAGATTCCATAATGCCAATAACTCCCACCTTATCATCAATGGTTCCCCGACCCCAAATAGTATCATTAATTATTTCTCCTCCAAAAGGATCGTGTTTCCAATCAGATATATTTTCTTCAATAACTGGAACTACATCTAGATGAGCCATTAAAATGATTGGTTTTAAGCTAGGATTTGACCCCGTCCATTTATACAAAAAACTGAAAGAATTAAATGTTTTCTTTTCTAAAATGGAATCCACCATGGGGTAGGTGTCTTTTAAAAATAATGAGAAATTTTGAAACTGAAGCGAGTCAAAATCAATTTCATTTTCTGGAGAAACCGTCTTAATTTTTATAGCGTTTGAAAAGTTTTCAATTGATGAGTTATTAATTTTAAGTACAGCTACTGGCTCGTATTTTAATTGAATGGATTTAAAATTTAAAGTATTAAATAGTAAATAAAGTATAAAGATTATAATTATCCCAATACTAATTACCCCAAGTTTTTTAATAGGTTTCATAGGTTGTTTTTATTGTTAACTAATGTTCCTCCAATCCACGCCATAGTTATATAGGCGCCTCCAATATCAAGAATTGCAAACCAGACAGGCGAAGGTAATAATAAGATATTTGTAATGCCTCCAATTAGAAAAAAGAAACCGATTCCTAAAGCGAATTTCATTTTATGATTAAATGCTATTAATGCGGCTGTGATGGCACCAACTAATGTTCCTAATGCATGTGCTAAAAAAGGAAATATAAAATTTTTAGGCTGAAACAAATGCATGGATGCTTTTAAACCTTCCATCGTGGTTACATCAGCCCCTTCTGGAGGAGGAATTATATTACCACTAATCATTATAATGCCCATATTAACAAGACTTCCAATAATAATCCCTGTAATAACAGCTAAAATATTTCTAAATAGTAATTTCATAGTGATAAGTTTTATTCGTTTTTATAAATTATTCCGTCTTTCATCACAAATGAGACCTTCTTCATGTTGGATATATTTTCAGTTGGATTTCCTTCAACAGCAATTACATCTGCTAAAAATCCTTTTTTAATCTCACCTAAATTCTCAAGGTGAAAAAAGTTTGCATTTATAGAAGTAGCTGATTCTAAGGCTGCAGTTGGAGTCATGCCATAGGCTACCATGAGTTCTAATTCCCGATAGTTTTCACCATGAGTAAAAACGCCAACATCTCCACCAAAAAGTATAGTAACTCCTGATTCTAAAGCCAGTTTAAAGGATTCTTTTTTATCAATAATTCTCTGTGGTTCTGAATTTATTCCTTTTTTCCAGCCTTTATACTGCTCAATAGATTCACCAGCTGCAAGAGTAGGGCACAAAGCAACCCCTTTTTCCTTCATTAGTTTAAATATTTCTAAAGTACCGTCATCACCATGTTCTATAGATTCAACCCCTCCAATTATAGCTCTTCTCATACCTTCGGGTGTAGAAGCATGAGCTACTACATGTTTGCCTGCACTAGAAGCCGTTGAAACTATGGTTTGAATTTCTTCAAGCGAAAAGGTAGGCTGTGAATTTTCACCAGGACTCCATCTATAATCAGCATAAATTTTAATAAAATCAACGCCATTACCCATTTGTCTTCTCACAGTTCTTATACATTCGCCATTACCACTTGCTTCTTCAGCACCTAATGGGATATTGACCCCATCATAAAAGCCTTTAGGGCCATAAGCTCCAGTTGCAACAATGGCAGGGCCAGAAACCAACAATCTTGGACCGATAATAATTCCTTTTTCAATAGATTTTTTTAAATATACGTCGCTATATCCAGCACCTTCACTACCCATATCTTTCATGGTAGTAACTCCAGCCATTAAAGAGGCATTTGCATGGATACTACCTCTAATGGAACGTTCAACTGGCGATTCTTTTAGAACCTGGTCATTCCAACTGGTTTCATTATAGGGGTGTAGTAATAAATGGGAGTGTCCTTCAATTATACCAGGCATTAAGGTTTTACCTTTAAGTATTATAGTATTTGAATTTTCTGGGAGATTCGTGTTTTTTTCCGGGCCCGTATAACTTATCTTATTTTCTTTTACTATAACAATCCAATTGTTGTGGATTGATTTACCATCAAATACATAATCAGGTTTTAAAATTATTTGGGACTGCAATACATGGCAGAGGATGAACATAATAACAACGAAACTGTTTTTCATAGAACTATTTTTTATTTAAAAATTGATTTCAAGTTTTCAATTTTAATTCAGGAATTGGAAAATAAATTATTTGTGGGTTAATATTTTAATAATAATTTTTTAAATAGATATATGTAATAAATATACAAACAATTCAATTTTAAACTTTTTTAAAACAGGTATAAAAGGAGTAAAATAGTTATTTTTTACGACCAGTAAAATGCTCCATTGTTTTATATATTCCCATTACATTTCCTGTAAACCAGTCAAAAACATTCATAGGCATAATAGCCTGTCCAAATCTGGTTAGTCTGTAAATATACCCAGGTATTGTTATCATTTTTTTATTTTTTTCGATGGCTTTAATAATAGTTAATGCGGCAATCTCTGGGTTTAGAATTGGAATTTTTGATTTGACACCATCAAACATACCAGTATTAATATAGTATGGTAAAATAGTTGTTATATGTATGTTTTTGCCCATTTGTTTCATTTCAACTCGCAAACTGTCCGACCAACCTATTAACGACCATTTACTAGCTACATAAACAGACATTTTTGGGTTAGCCACCAGACCCCCGGAAGAAGCTATGTTACAGATATGACCAGAGTTTCTATTTAGCATATCATTAAGGAATTCTTGCGCTATCAGCATAGGTGCATTTGCATTAATTTCCATTGTTTTAATTATGTCTTGAGTAGTATGTTCATTAAAATATTTACCTACAATAATTCCGGCATTATTTATAAGTACATCAATGGCCCCAAATTTTTGTTTTACTTTTTCTGCAGTACTCTGAATTTGTTCTATGTTTGAAACGTCTACTTTAAATCCAAAAACAGCTCCTTTATTTTTAAATTCTGAAAGGGTTTCATCAATTTTAGATTGGTTTATATCCCATATGATAACTTTAGCATGTCGCTCAAGCATTAATCGGGTCATTATTTTTCCAATTCCTGATGCGCCACCAGTTATTAATATTAGTTTTTGTTCAAAATGTTTCATATGTCTTACGGTAAATTTAAAAACGAGTTTTGTTTAACCTAAAATCTTTCTTTTTATAGCTCTGCCAACAAACCGAACTCTATCCATAAAAGGAAAATTTTCTAATACTGTTTTAACGACACCTTTTGTAAATCGTGTCCTTTTTTTATAATCTATAAGTACATCCACCAATGCAATTTTATTGTTTTTTGCATTGTCGAGTGCTGTACTAATAATTTGATGAATCTGAGAGTCGTTTTCTATCACAAGATATTCCGCTCCCACGGCTTTTGCAATACCTTCTAATTTGAAATCACCAATCTCCGTAGATGTTTTTCTGTTATACGGTATTTCCTGTCCCTGAGAAATCTGTGATAGTTCGCCATCGTGGAACACAAAAATGGCTATTCCTAAGTTATTTCTTTTGGCAGTTAATAATTCCAGTCCCGTCATAAGAAATGCGCCATCGCCAACAATTCCAATAACCTGTTTGTCCGGATTAGCTAATTTAGCCCCAATAGTTGCTGGAACACAATACCCCATACAGTTAAAATCGGTTGGACTTATAAAATGTTTACTTTTTAAGTTTTGAAATAATTCAGCAGCAAGAAATGTGTGATTACCATCATCAACAACAGTAATGGCATCCTTTTCAAGTTTATTCCTTAAGTTCTTAAAAAAGTGATAAGGATTAACCCGCTCAAATTTAAAATCAGACCACTCTTTATAATAGGCCGCTTTATCTTGTGCTATAGATTCAATTAATTGAGCGTCAGATTTTTCTATATTTCTATTTATTAACTCTTGCAACAAACTTTCCAGAACAATTTTTGCATCACCTTCTATGGCGAGTTTACTTTTATAATTTTTATCGAATACATTTTTATCTATGTCAATATGAATAAGGTTTTCAGGTACTTTTGCTCCGTAGCTTCCGGTAGGTATTTCTGCAAATCTGGTCCCCACTGCAATTAAACAATCAATGTCTTTAAATGCATTTTCTGAAGCTGGTATAGAGGCGGCACTAAATCCCATTCCAGTGAATAAGGGATGATTGCCAGGAAAAACACTATAACCCTGTAAGGTTGTAGAAACAGGGGTGTTTATTCGTTCAGCA
This sequence comes from Flavobacteriales bacterium, assembly GCA_024641135.1. Taxonomy (GTDB): domain Bacteria; phylum Bacteroidota; class Bacteroidia; order Flavobacteriales; family Flavobacteriaceae; genus Yeosuana. The sequence goes on along the minus strand of JAHEDS010000058.1, from coordinate 5,301 downwards.
ATCTGAATACTGATATTAGTAGCTTCTTTTGCTCCCCAACCCAAAAACATACCAACTTTTTTTGATTCAGCTATTATGTTGGCAGCTTCTTCAATTTGAGAAGTTTTAATTTTGAATGTATTTTCGGGTTTTATATAAGTTGATATTTCTGATACAGCTCCCTTAAATAATTGAATATTTGCCGGTATTTCAATAAAAACAGGACCAGGATTTCCTGAAATAGCTATATTATAAGCTTCAAAAATAGTAGCCATAATATTTTGATGGCTGTTTATTTTAAAGGTCTTTTTAGTGATACCACTTAAAACAGAATGCATATCCCATTCATGAAGCTGAAAACTTTTATTTACATCTGTTCTAATACCACCTGAAATAATAAGCATGGGAATGCCATCTAAAAAAGCTTCGCCTATGCCACTTAAGGCATGGGTAATACCAGCTGCGGGAACAATAACCAAGGTTCCTATGTTATTGGATGTACGACTAACGGCATCAGCCATAAAAGAACCTCCACCTTCGTGTGTTACTAAGATTGGCGTAATATTGGTTGACTTATTTAGTTCATCATAAATTTCAGTATTATGAACTCCTGGAACTCCAAAGGTATGAGATATAGGTAATTGTTCTAATGCCTTAACAACTAACCATGCGCCTGTTTTTTTCATAAATTTTTTATTCTAAAGTTTTATTCCTGATATGGTTGCTCCTGCAATTCTTCCTGTTAAAATACAAGAACCTAAAAATGTGCCTTCTAATGATCTTGATCCATGTATGCCACCACCGCCAAAGCCTGCAGCTTCACCAACAGCATATAAGCCCGAAATAATTTCGCCATCTTTATTAATTACTTGCGAATTTAAATTGGTTGGAAGCCCTCCCAGACTTTTTCTGCTTAAAATGTATTGTTTTACAGCAATTAAAGGACCAGCCTTTGAATCTAATATTTTTTGAAACTTTGAGGTTCTAATGCGATCGCCTTTATATTTTCTAAAATTAATTAATCGTCTTAATTGTTCGTCATTAAAATAGGAGGTACCGCGATCTATTTCATCATCATAATTTTGTACATCTTTTTTCAGAACACTTAAATCAACTAAGTCATTTTTACATTGTTCGTTCATCTTATTTACCAGTTCTTCAATTGTATCAGCAACAATAAAATGATTGGATTCGTCAATCAATCGGTTAATCAACGATTTATTTCCAAATAATACATCTTTAATCATGGTAAATTTTTCCTTATTTCTAAAGGCATTCATGTAATCTGAACCAGAGACAGCCAATTCTTTGATGGCAATTTTCCAATTCATAATACTCCAGGAGTATTGATGCTTAGTTTTAAGTATTTGCTCTACAAAAAATGAAGTGTCTGTATATGGAACTAGAGGAGGACTGAATCGCTTTCCAGTAGCATCTACCCAAATAGCAGACCGTGGCGGTACTAAACTTAAGCCATCTCTAAATTTGCCTTTTTCTGGGTTTGGTGTTGGTATGCCAGCTGCATAATGCCATTGTAAATTTAAGTTTGTGGAAGGTATCCCTTTTTGTTCTAAATCTAAATGTAAAATACCATCAGCAAATTTATGCGATCCATTTAATAAAGTATCTGGTGCAGTATGGTAATTGGAAGGCCAATGTTTTTTTACTAGATTTAAATCACCACCCATAATACCACCGGAAGCAACAATTATATTTTCTGATTTTAATGTTATATGTTTTTTTGTAGATTCATTAAAAACTTTAATTCCAAAGGCTTTATTTTCTTCAATTAAAATAGACTCTACTTTATGTTGAAATTTTATTTCCAGATTTTTTTTATTTGGATGATTCAATAAATAGGATACAATTTTATTAGATAAGTCGTATCCAGTACCCCAAGTTATGTGCCATCTAGGAACCGAATTACCTTTTATATACATACCTCTTTCTGGCCAATTTACCACAGGAAGAAACTTGATTTTTTTATGAATAAGCCAATTGTAAATTATAGAAATGGAATGATCTGAATAAAATTTGGCCCATTGAGCACCTAAATTATTGGTATTTGTAAAACCTCCAAAACGCATCCAGTCTTCAAAGAGTAATGAAGGTGAATCTTTAATACCAGCTCTTTTTTGTTGTGGCGTACCAGAAAATAAAATGCCACCAAACGATTTTTTTGCTAATCCCCCTAAATTTTCCTCCAGGTCTCTTTCAAGAATAAGAACTTGTTTGTTGTTGTCGAGAAGTTCAATTGCTGCAGAAATCCCTGCCAATCCACCACCTATTATTAGGTTGTCATATGGATAATTATTCATAATCAAAATTTATTTTATATAATATGAATTGGCCATTTCATTAAAATCAAATTTGCACTAGATTAGCTACTAATTTACTAAATAATGGTCTCAATTTATTGGTTTAGTATACGATTTGTAATTTATGTACACCAAAATCATATAAAACCAAGACTTTTAAACAATTGTAATTTAGTAATGTGTTTAGTTTTTTATAAAATAATAGGAATTATCATTTTTATCTATTTATAATTTTTGTTTTTCTTAAATTTAAGGAATGAAATTTAATCGATGCAGTCCCTTCTATTTATACGTGAAGTTTACGTTTTTTCTTTTTTTCATTTCAATTTTAGTACAAGCACAAGCACAAGTTCATATAGACAGTATAGCTGTTTATAATCAGTTAAGTGCTAATGATAGTTTGTCAATAGCCCAACGAATTCATTATACTAATCGTGTTATTGCCTTATCAAATAACAAATCAACGATTAAATTTAAATTAGAAGCTTTAAATAGAAAAAGCAATCTATACACCAAAGAAAAAGATTATTTAAATGCTACTCTTACAGCTAAGACCTTATTAAAAGAAAGTGAAAAGTATAAGGATTCCAATAGTATTTTATTGGCTTATGCAAAACTTGCATCTTTTAGTTCTGCAAATGATAGCCTAATAAACGCATTAGATTATTACAATAAACATAAAGAAATAAGTATAAAACTAAAAGATTCTGCTACTGCGATTAGAGACTTAAGATTGATGGCGAGTATACAACGTAATATCGCTTTATTACATGAAAGTGAAGCCTCGGCAGTAGAAGGATTAGCTATACTTGATAAATTACCATTTAATAAAACTACAATTGAAGCTAGAATAGGGCTCTACAATCATTTAGGTCTGGTTTATAAAGATTTGAGAATTTATGACAGGGCACTCGATTATTACGATAAGATTTTAAAATTAACAGAAGATCCGAGATTAACTATAATAGTACTTAACAACAAAGCAAATGTTTATAGAAATAGAAATGATTTTCATTCAGCAGTAAATGAATTTACTAAGGTTTATAAAAAAAGTTTAGAACTAAAAGATCCGAAATTAATTGCGAGAGCTTTAGATAATCTAGGTTTTTCTAAATCAAAATTAAATTTACCGGATGCCTTGAATAATATGGAGGAAGGGTTGAGTATAAGAGAACAGGAACAAAATAAAATTGAGCTCTTTACCAGTTTCAATCATTTGTCTCAATATTATGCAAACCAAGACACCAAAAAGGCTTTAGAATATGCCAATAAGGCATATGAAATGGCTTTAAATATTAATAGCGATGCCTATAAACTTGAAGCGCTGTCCCGATTAATAGAACTAGACACAGACCCTAATGTGATGGCCTATAAAAGGTTATCAGATAGTATAACGGAAGCCGATTTGCAGAAAACTAATAAATATGCTTCTATGAAGTATGATTTATCAAAAGAGCAAAAACTTACAGAAGAAGCCAAGTTTCAAAAAGAAAAAGAAAAGAATAAAAAAATGCTATTCCAATTTATTGCCATATTTGGAGGAATCATTTCAATTTTATTATACTTTATTCTTAAGCTGAGGCATAAAAAAGAAAAATTAGAACAGATTTATAGCACAGAAAAACGTCTTTCTAAAAAGGTTCATGATGAGGTAGCGAATGATGTGTACCATGTTATGGCCAAGTTGCAGAGTGAGAATAAAGAGAAGGATGATGTTATTTTAGATGAATTGGAACATATCTATAATAAAACCAGAGATATCTCAAAGGAGAATAGCGAGATCAATGTTAAGACTAATTATAATGAATTAATTCAGGATTTGTTGTTGAGTTATAGAAATGAGAATGTAAATGTTATTACTAAAAATCTCTCAATGGTTGATTGGAGTAAGTTAAAAGACATGTACAAGACGACTTTATATCGCGTTCTACAGGAATTAATGACCAACATGCGCAAACACAGTAAAGCTAGTATCGTAGTTATTAGTTTTGCTCAAGATAAAAATAAAATTCATATTGAATATAAAGATAATGGAGTAGGGTGTGAGCTGAATTTTAAAGGCGGTTTATTGAATACGGAAAACCGTATGGAATCTATAAATGGAAGTATTACTTTTGAATCATCTTTAAATAAGGGCTTTAAAGCCTCAATTATCATATAAGTCATGTTTACAAAAGTTTTAGCATCAGATGATTTAGGAAGTGTTAATAAAGGCGTTTTTTCTGTTGTTACAGATTTAGGATTTACTAACATTCAGCAAGTCATGTATTGTGATGATGCCTATTTGAAAATAAAAAAGGCATCCTTAGATAAGGAACCATTCCAATTATTTATTTCAGATTTATCATTTATTGCAGATCATAGAGAACAAACTTTTAAATCTGGAGAAGCCCTAATTAAAGCTTTAAAGATTGAATTTCCTGAATTAAAAATAATTGTTTATTCAATAGAAGACCGCATACAGCGGGTGAGAAGCTTAATGCAAAATGATAAAATAGACGCTTATGTTTGTAAAGGTAGAAGAGGATTATTAGAATTAGCACAAGCGGTAAATGCGGTGTATAACAATCAAACGTACCTATCACCACAAGTAGCCCATGCTTTGAGTCCGAAAATTGATTTAGAAATTGATGATTATGATATTGAACTTGTTAGGCAATTATCTAAGGGATTTTCTCAGGAAGACATTAGTGAGCTTTTTAAATCAAAAAATATTTCTCCAAATAGTTTAAGTTCTGTCGAAAAACGACTCAATAGACTTCGCACGCAATTTAAAGCAAATAATGCTATTCATTTAGTTGCTATTACCAAAGATTTAGGACTTATTTAAAATTATTTGTAGGCTACGGAAAACCGTAAGGATTAATGATTTTAGCATTGTAAACTTGTATTGCTATTAATCTGTTCTTAGGGAAGAACAAATTGTTCGGAAACTCTGCATTGTAATGATGCAGAGTTTTTTTTGAATATTCAATTTTGGTAATGGTTTACGTTACGAATTTTT
>JAHEDS010000008.1 GCA_024641135.1 Flavobacteriales bacterium | reverse complement strand
CTTGTATTTGGTGCCCATGGACGACCAAAATACCCGGGTTTCGATCCATTTACAGAAGCCGTTTCAACATTTGGAATCGGAGATTTCACATGACATTCATACATTAAAAAACCTCTTCCACTACTTTGTTGAGCAGCAGTAATATAGGCTGCATCACTACCCGAATCACTAGTATTTAACACAAAGTCTGTTTGGTAAAAAACAGCAGTCATAGCGCCAAAAATGTAATCTACCGCTCCCATCATAGCGCCTTTATAAACAACCACTCTGGCTCCTGTACCTCCATAAAATGAATCCTGACGACCAACCACTCTACAATTATTTAAAATGACTTTATCTGCATTATTAGCAATACCAATAGCAGCTGCTTGTGTAACATAACCAGCAGACCTGTCTTGAACACTTGTATTTCCATAGTTTGTAGGTCTTACCGGATCACTTCCTTTAGGCTGAACAACATCCTGTGATTCCTTGAGAGAAATGTATTGGTTAAATGAGTTTTCAAGAATAATATCTTCTGCTGTAAACCCATTAGCCGTAACGACCACCGTTGCATTCCAATAAGAAGCGCCATTACCCGTACCTTCTTTATTCACATAATCTGTATATCCATTATCTTTGTTTACAGCTAAAACGTCTGCATGCCATTTATTATCCAGTCCTTGACTAAAAAAATTATATTTCTGCCCATAATAAGATGTAATTCTAACTGCATTAGCATCAATATCAACTCCTTTATTTAATAAAGCAATAGTAGGTGTTAACGCTGCATTTTTCAATGTCACATTAGGACTGTTGATAACAAGCATTTCTTCATAATTTCCCGGATCAATCTCAACAGTAACTCGCTCATCACTTGGTCTATCCATTAATGCGATGGCATTTAATGCTTCATTAATAGTTTGATAATCTTTACCAACTCCAACTGTAATAGTAGGGCTAAATGGAACTATCTCTAAAACTTTAATGGACACAAAATAAGAAGTGCCTCCAGTAGTTATAGTTACAGTTCCGTCGGTAGCTCCAGGATAAACATATTCTGTTGTTATTTTTGTATTAGTACTTCCAGAAGTGTTTTCAATAGTAGTACCACCATCAATAGAATAATTTGACTGATAGTAATCTGTAATTAGCACTTTATCTCCTACTTTCACAGGAATTGAAATGGTTGCTCCTGATCCTGCATTGAGATCACCGTTAGAGCCTCTAACATTAACACTTCCTGTAAATACGAGACCTTTGTAAGCGGTTGCAGAGGATATATTTCGATCATTAAAAACCCATTCTGTTACTGGGATAAATGTTAAATCTTTTGATGTATTAGCACCATTAACTATTAAATTTGAAGTTAATGCCAATTCAATTGGATAAGCATCTAAGCCATTATAGTCTACGGTATAAACACCATCGCGTAACGCAACTGTTGTTACATTGGTAAAATTATATGAATATCCCGATTCGTTCTTATTGCTAAATGTTAGCTCTAAATCACTTTTTTGTGAGGTATCTAACCCTGGGGTATTGATAGCAACATTATATACTGGCTTCGGTGTAAAAATAATATCTGAAGACTCATCACCAGCAATTGTAATGGTATTTGCTAAAATTTCATCATCATTAACACCATCAGCTGAAATGGTATATTCAACTCCAGGTTCAAGTTTAACACTATAAGTTGATAAACCAGTATCTACAACAGGTTTAGGTACAAAAATTTTATTAGCAGCTGGGTCTGGAGTATAATGTAATACTAGATTAGACACGTCTGATAAACCAGAAATTGCTCCGGTTACTGTATATAAATCGACTTGAATTACATCTATATCATAAGAAATTGTAGCATCTGAAACTGTTATACTATCACCATTTGAGATAACATAACCATTGGCATCACCCAAACTAAGTTCATAGGTATATTCAATTGGTAAATCGATACTATACGTTCCTCCAGCAACAACCGTCGAAAAGGTTTTACCAGCTTCATTAGTAAATTCGATAGAATAACCTCCAGGAATACCAGGAGCATTGGTTTCATCTACTATACCTGTTAAGGTTTTATAAGTAGCCGCTTTTCTATAAACTCTAAAATAACTTGGTTTACCCGATGTATCAAACACATGATATGTTCCTGCGGTTTTTGCTACAAATTTAATAGTTGTTTCTGCAGCTGGAACAGTTACTTGATCTGTTTGTGCAACAGGATCTGCAGCATATTCAAAATTAAAAACACCTCCAGCGTCCGTCCGTCCTTCAATAGTAACTTCGTCGTCCTCGTTTAAATTAAGAGTTAAATATCTCCCGGTATTACCACCAGAATTCACATATAATCGACCCGTAAAGTTCGCAGAACTCGCAATATTCGCATCCCATCTTGTTATATTTGTGTTGGTTGTTCTAAGTCTATCACTAGTTGTACTACTAGAGACATATCCAAAATCACCAGCAGAGAATGAAGAAATATTTCTTCCAGCTTCACCAGGAACTTGTGGATCAACATAGGTGTACCATGAGTTAATAATGGATTCCGATAACATATTGTTGTAAAGAACCTCATCTAATTGTTCTGCACCAAAATCCCAAACGTCTGTTTTTACAATTGAAACAGCTAGAGTTGTTACCATTATAGATGGTGTGTACGCATTAGAACCGCTAAATGTAAAATATAAAGTTGTAGGACCACCCACATAATTAAATTCGTAATAACCGGTCTTATCTGTAGTTACTTTCACATCTGCAGAACCTAAATCAATACCGGCAATTGTTGTGCCTCCATTCATTGTTCCTGAACTATATGTCGACCCATAAAAACGAATAGTACTGCTACCAGTTTCAACATCAACTTCTAATGAATTACTATCCTTAAAAACAACGCCATAACCAGAGCTATGCCATTGACTTGTTGGTGCTTGCGTTCTTAATTTACCATCTGGACTAGTAGTAGAAGTCACTGGATCCCATTGCACTCCACTATTAGTAAATGTAGATTGATCTGTTAAATTATAGAAAGTGTACGGGTAGGTTATTTCAATTGAAGGGGTGTATGCATTAGACCCATTAAATGTGAAATATAAAGTAGCTGCTCCTCCAACATAACTAAATTCATAGAATCCAGTTTTATCAACTGCCACTTGAACATCTACACTTCCTATTTCATTTCCTCCTAATGTTGTTCCTCCATTCATTATTCCCGAACTATAAATCGACCCATAAAAACGGATAATACTTGTACCTGTGACATCGATTTCAAGGGAGTTGGTATTTTTAAAAACAATTCCATAACCAGCACTATGCCACTGACTTGTAGATGCTTGTGTTCTTAATAGGCCATCTGGACTTGTGGTAGAAGTTACAGGATCCCATTGAACTCCTGTATTAGTAAAGGTTGATTGATCTGCTAAGTTATAAGAAATAGTTGTTTGGCTTTGGCCTTTAATTGTGATAAGCAACAAAGCAATAATAAAGTAAAGTTTCTTCATCTTTCTAATTAATTTAGTTATAAAGGATATTATCAAAATACCAAAACATGATGCCTCAATACTATAAACATCATTCGAACAGAACAATTATTCTATTAAAAGAAGTAGGTGAAGACGAGATTGGGAACTCTATATTTATAATTAATGTAATCGATTACGCTAATGTATTGTTAATCGCTTAATTAACCAAATGTTTTCAAAACTAATTTAAAGTTGAACTGGTTTATTAATAGAAAAATTGAGGTTTATATAAACAAAACCCACACTTTATCTTACTTTTTAATTAACTTCTTCGAGGTGGATACACCATTCAAATTAAGTTGACATATATAAAATCCACTCGTTAAACCAGATAGGTTTAAAGACATCTTATTTGCTGAAATATTTTTTTGTACTGTCAAGACTTTTTGACCTGTAATAGAATATATGTTAATCTTAGCTGTACCTGTTAGGCCATTTGAAAAATCAATAGTAACTACATTATCTACCAGTGTAGGGTAAAAGTTTATTCCATTAGCTAACACATTTTCTTCTACACCTAAACTATCACAACTTGAAGACATTGTACCATCAGGTGTAACCTGTAATGTAGCCCCAGCTCCACAAGAAGCATCTGAAACAACGGAAGCAACATCATTAACCGGCATCACAGTGTAACTGTATGTTGGTTTTGAGACTGAACCAATATTGTAAAATGATTTTGTACTTATACAACCATCATAAGTTAAATTAACCGTACCCCCATCAGAACTAATATAATTTTTAAAAACGGATCCTACATATTCGAAATTGGTATTTTCAACATAACAAGTTAAATTATTTATACCTCCTCCCAGTCCTAAAGCATTAGAATTTGAAACACCCGCAGTATTGTAATAACAATTTAATATATGAAGTTCACCATTTCTTGATCGAGGCATTCTGTCTTTACAGCCAGCAGCCCAATAACAATTTTGAAATGTAACACTATAATGACCATCAGCAGGAGCATCGCTGCTACTAGACCCTATTAAATTTGAAAACCTATGATCATTTGATCCTCCTGGTCCACCTGGTACAGGAGGTTTTAAATATGTAAATTTACACCAAGATACGGTCACATTATCTGAAGTGTTTTTTATATCGAAATTACCATCTGTTCCATCTTGAAATTCACAGTGATCGACCCAAAGATTTACGCACCCTTCAGAAGTCAGGTTATCTCTTCCGTCAACATCGTAAGCACCAGGGCCTTCAAAAATTAAATTTCTAATAATAACATTACTAGAACCACTTTTCAAATTAAGAATACCAGATCCTGCCTGTGTTTGAGTATTATTTATAAGCCTGGCCCCTGGTAATCCAATAATTGTTTTATTATTGATTTTTAAACTTATTTGCTGTCCAGAACTTAAGGTTATTGTTCCACTTACCAGTATAACCTGGGGAGTCGTTAATTGAAGTTTCGCTTTTAAGTCTGTATAAGTAGTAACCATAACAGGAGTAGCATTACCTCCACCTGTTGTCGCTGCTCCAAAACCTTCTGGGCTTGTCATGTAATAGTTTTGACTTTTTAGTACTGACAAACTCAATAAAAAAATTGATAAGAGAAAAATTTTTTTCATAACCCTATTAATTGTAATCGATTGCGCTAATATATTAAAAATATGTATATACGTGAGATTTAATGTAAATTATTATAAAATGTCCTAGAGTTATTTTAATTTACATTCAATATAAAAATGTTATAAACATCTATTCATCCCCAATAGATTAGACCCCTATTTAATTACAAAGAATCAGAATAACGTTTAATAAATACGTTTTGTCGGTTAAACATCAATATAATACTATTTTTCAATAAAACTGTTATATTTGTAATCGATTGCATTACAGCTTTTATTATAGACTTAAACGTGATGAAAAAAATACTATTTTCTTTTTTTGCCTTAGCAATTTCCTTACCAATCTGGTCACAATCAGTTTCAATTACTAATTCTGGAGGTTGGCTAGAGTCTGCATATGTTGAATGGCAACCAGTTTCGGGTGCAGAAAGTTATAATGTTTATTATAGTGGCAACGGAATTACAAACCAAAAAATTGACAATCCCCTGATTAGAAGTTATGGATCTTATTTTCGGGCAGATATTCTAGGATTAAAGCCAGGAGCCTATAACGTTACTGTAAAAGCAGTTATTTCTGCTATTGAAGAAACCACAGGCACAACAATAAGCAATATAACCGTTTTGGCGCATGACCGTGCGGGTTTTGCTTTTGCAAACGGACGCATCCCAGGTGCCTATAAAGCTGATGGGACTCCTAAAACAGGTGCGGTTATTTTATATATTACTGAAAACACCAAAAATACCGTATCAATGATAGTAACTGGAGCTAATTCAAACCCATGTGTTGGCTTACAAACTATCTTAGATGGCTTCAAAAAAGGTAGCGACACCCGGCCATTAATTGTGCGTCTGATTGGTCAAATTACAGACTTGTCTTATATGCTTAATGGCGATATAGTTATAGAAAATAAAAATAATGCTTCAAGTTATATTACTTTAGAAGGTGTGGGTGAAGATGCTGTTGCTTATGGCTGGGGAGTGCGTATTAAAAATGCTTCCAATATTGAAATTAGAAATATTGGCACAATGTTAACAGATAGTAGTGAAGGTGACAATGTTGGTTTACAACAGGCTAATGATTACATCTGGGTACATAACGTCGATTTTTTTTACGGAGAAGCAGGTGGTTCCTCCGATCAGGCAAAAGGTGATGGCGCCTTGGATTGTAAAAAATCAACCTATGTAACATTTTCCTATAATCACTTCTGGGATTCAGGGAAAAGTAACCTTCTTGGACTAAGTGAAGATACAACTACGGGATTATATATAACCTATCATCATAATTGGTACGATCATTCAGATTCTCGTCATCCCCGTGTACGTTTTTATTCAGCACACGTATACAATAACTATTATGATGGCAATTCAAAATATGGTGTAGGTTCAACAGAAGGTTCCTCAGTATTTGTAGAAAACAATTATTTCAGAAATTGTAAATATCCCATGCTTACTTCCATGCAAGGAACAGATGTTTTTTATGGCACAGGAGGCACTTTTTCAAGTGAAGATGGTGGTACCATAAAAGCATTTGGAAATGATATCAATGGTGCGACACGATTTATTCCTTATAATGTTACCAATTACCCTATTGAATTTGATGCTTATGTAGCAACCGCAAGAGATGAAGTTCTCAGCAATAGTATTACTTCTAAGCAAGGAAACAATGCCTATAACAATTTTGACACAGATCCTGCTTTATATATTAAAAATTTAGTGGTTGATGTACCTGAAGTAGCAAAAGATAACGTGATACAATATTCAGGTCGAATGAATAGTGGCGACTTTAACTGGACCTTTAATGATGGTGTAGATGATACCTCTTCAGAAGTGAATATACCATTAAAAAATGCACTTAACGCATATACAACAGGTTTGGTTTTTGTACAAGGTGAACCAGTACCAAGTACTCAAACACTAACCGTTACAACAAGTAACAGCAGTCAAGATGTTATAGAAGGTGATTCTGTTAACACGATTATATTTACCTGGGGAGGAGATGCTACTGATGTTACAGTAAGCGGATTACCGGCTTCTGGACTAATTTATGTAAAAAATTCTGGGGCAAAAACAATAACCATCACAGGCACCCCTACAGCAGATGTTTCTTATACAATTACAACCGTTGGAACTATCAGCACTCCAATAAGTGAATCAGGAACAATCACTGTGTTACCTGTTGGCTCAACAACAGGAGAAGAAATCCATAATTTTACAGAATCTAATTTAAACAGTTCCTTCTATAATTTTGCTAATGCAAATCTTTCTACTTCAAAAGGAACTGAAATTTATGACGGCCTTACATTAACACAATGTCTCAAAATTGAATCTTCGACTAGTATCACATTTTCAACATCAGCCTCTGGAACTTTAACTTTAGTATTCAATATTATAAATAGTACTTTCAACGGAAGAATTAATATAGATGGAACTATATACAATGCCATTTCAGGTATAATTAATAATATTCCCCTTGTTGCTGGAAATCATACCATTACAAAAACAGATACAGCCAACTTATACTATATGAAATTCCAATATAATTCATTAGGATTAGATGATATTAATACACAAGAATTAAGACTGTTCCCAAACCCTGTAACAAACAATTTGTATATAACTACAAAAGTCAATGTACAAAAAGTAAAAGTTTATAGCATGTTAGGTGTTTTAGTTAAATCTATTGAAAGCAATATAGAATCCATTAATTTGAGCAATCTGAGTAATGGAGCCTATTTGATAAAATTATACACAAACAATAGTATTATAGATAAAATAATTATAAAAAAATAGTTATAATTAAATTGAAATAATCATATTAAAAACAACTTAAAATTGTTCAAAAGCTCATATTTATTATTAGTATTATTTTTTATTTGGAATTCAATTTATTCACAGGATTTGGCATTTCCAACAGCTGAAGGTTTTGGACAATATACAACTGGTGGACGTGGTGGATTAATTTACACAGTAACGAATTTAAATGATGAAGGAGAAGGAAGTTTAAGAAAAGGGATTTTAAAGAATGGCCCAAGAATCATTGTTTTTGCCGTTTCTGGCACTATTGAATTAAAGAAAAAATTAGATATTAATAAGGGCGATTTAAGCATTTTTGGACAAACGGCTCCGGGAGATGGTATAACTCTAAAAGGATATCCTGTTACTATTAAAGCAGATAATGTTATTATCCGTTATTTAAGATTTAGAATGGGTGACATAAACAAATTTGAAGGTGATGCTTTAGGATGTGGAAATACTAAAAACGTAATTATAGATCATTGTTCTATAAGTTGGGCCACAGACGAAAATGCCTCTTTTTATAATAATAAAAACTTCACACTACAATGGTGCGTCATTTCTGAAGCATTAAACAACTCTGTACACCAAAAAGGAGCTCATGGTTATGGAGGAATCTGGGGCGGTGTAAAAGCATCCTTTCATCATAATTTAATCGCATGTAATAATAGTAGAAACCCAAGATTCAGTGGTTCTACAACCACTGAAAATTCAGAAAATGAATTTGTAGATTTCAGAAATAATGTCATCTATAATTGGAAAAACAATAGTATTTACGGTGGAGAAAAAGGAACCTATAATATTGTTAACAATTATTTTAAATCGGGTCCTGCAACGAGCAAATCTAAACGTAATCGGATAGTAAATCCGTCAGAACCTTATGGCAAATATTACATTTCTGGAAATTTCGTCCATGGTTTTGAAAATATTACAAAAAATAATTGGGATGGTGGGGTACAATGTGATAATCCTGATGCGACAAAATTAATTTACGAAATTAACATCAGTAATAATATTAAAACTAATTTAGTACTTGAAGCTTATAACCTTGTGCTTAACACAGCCGGAGCCAGTCTTAAAAGAGATACGGTTGACAATAGAATTGTGCTTAATGTATTTGAAGGTAGTACTTCATATAATAATGGTATAATTGATTCTCAAGAAAATGTGGGGGGCTGGCCCATTTTAAAATCTGAAAATCCAAGAGCAGATTTTGATAAAGATGGCATGCCAGATGATTGGGAAATTGATAATAATTTAAATAATAAATTAAATGATTCTAATTTGAACACTTTAGACCAAACCTATACAAACATTGAAGTTTACTGTAATTCACTAATCAAATTGAATTAACAGCATATTTTGTTTGCATTTGCGCTTAATATACTTAAAACCAAGAGTCTCAAGTTTTATTTTTCTAGATTTATTGAGCTTTATCCAAATTATAAATAAACACCAGTTACAAATTAATTATCATTATTTTTTATTAATTTTAGACTTATTAAAGTAATCGATTACATATTACATTCATATTATGAAATTCAACAATAATACAAGATTTAAACATTATATTTCAATTCTATTATTTACTCTTATTTTTTGTAGTTGCAAAAACACAAAAACTGAATTAATTACTTCAGATAATTTCAGTGCAGCGGATCAAATAATAAAAAATATTCAGGTTCCAACATTTCCAGATAGAAATTTCAATATCCTTGATTTTGGAGCTGTATCAAATGGAGAAACTAAGAATACAGAAGCTATAAAAAAAGCTATTGAAGCCTGCTCTGTAGCCGGAGGGGGCAATGTAGTTATACCTTCTGGAAACTTTTTAACTGGTGCAATTCACTTAAAAAGCAATGTTAATTTACATTTAGATGAAGGAGCTGTTGTATTATTTTCAACAGACAAAAATGATTATTTACCCATTGTTCATACGTCGTATGAAGGTACCGAAATCATGAACTATTCACCATTAATTTATGCATATAAGCAAAAGAATATTGCCATTACTGGAAAAGGTATTTTTAACGGTCAAGGTAGCAATACAAACTGGTGGCCGTGGAGTGGAAAAGATACATATGGTTACATAGAAGGGACTGCTAAACAAAGTGACACGATTAATTTACCTAGATTAAGGATAATGAATGAAAATGGAACCCCTGTTCCAGAAAGATTATTTGGAAACGGTTATCAATTACGCCCTTCATTTTTCGAACCTTTTGAATGTGAAAATGTACTTGTACAAGGAGTGACATTTACTAATGCGCCTTTTTGGGTATTGCACCCAATAAAATCAAATAATATAACAATTGATGGTGTTACTATTATTAGTCATGGTCCTAATAATGATGGTTGTGACCCAGAATATTCAAAAAACGTCCTGATAAAAAATTGTATTTTCGATACTGGAGATGATTGTATTGCTATTAAATCTGGAAGAAATGAAGATGGACGACGAGTTAATATTCCAAGTGAAAATATAGTTGTTGAAAATTGCGAAATGAAAGACGGGCATGGCGGTGTTGTTATAGGAAGTGAAATATCGGCAGGTGTTAGAAATGTATACGTTAGAAATTGTAAAATGGATAGCCCTAATTTAGATAGAGCTATAAGAATAAAAACAAATACTTTAAGGGGTGGATTTGTAGAAAATCTATTTGTAAAAAACATCGAAGTTGGCCAAGTGAAAGAAGCGGTGTTAAAAATAAATACGTACTATGCAACCTATGCGAATCAAGAAGGCAGCTTTATACCTTCCATAAAGAACATTCATTTAGAAAATATAACGGTTGAAAACGGTGGTAAATTTGGTGTTTTAATTAAAGGCCGCACTGAAAATATTGTTAAAAATGTAACACTTACTAATGTTCATATAAAAGGAGCAAAAACACCGCTTTCTGTGGAAAATTGTGAGCCTATTATTTTTAAAAACACTACCATAAATGGAACAAAATACTCAAATGATTAACAAATTAAACCATATGAAAAATTTAGTGATTTTAGCCGCCGTCTTTATATGTCTTTTTTCCTGTAAAGAAAAACAATCAAATACTTCTGAAACTGCCTCAGCTGAAGCAGAAAAAGTTGAAATAACACCAAAAACGTATGCAGAAATATCTATCGCACAAGGAGGAGAATGGGTTGATGGTTCAAAAGGACATAAAGAATATAATGCTGGAACTTCTTTTAAAAACATAGATTCTCTTGAAGTTCCAAAAGAGCATACTGATCATTCATGGTTTATTCGATATGAAGGACCAGGATGGGAAAACGGTCAAATTGGATATCGTTTATATTTAGATTGGAGAAATGCTATTGATATTTTCGGAAAAAAAACAGATACATTAGTCCTTCCTTTTATAGGTCAAGATGGTTTTGATTCTTATCATGAGTCATCAAACTGGGGTCAGGATATTCTTAAAGCAGGCAAATCAATGGGAATTGGTGGTTATGGTCGTATTGTAGCTGATACTGTGGCACATTTTCAAAACGTAGAAAAAACCTATGCACAGGTTAAAAATTCAGAATCCAATTCAACTGTTAATGTCTCTTATGAAGGTTGGAAAACTGGAAATGAAAGTATTAATTTACATTCACAACTTACTATTTACCCTAATGACAGATTTACAAAAGCCGAATTAACGCCTTCAAAAGAAATTTCTGGTCTTTGTACTAGTATTGTTAAATTTAAAGATATTCCACTCATAAAAAAAGAAGGAAAGAACTGGGCTTATATTGCTACCTATGGCACACAAACCTTAGTTAGTAAAACCGATAAATTAGGTATGGCCGTTTTTTACAATTTAAATGAAGTAGAAACTCAAAAAGAAGGAGTTCATGATCATTTAATAATCTTTAAACCATCCAATGCTACTCTAACTTATTATTTTTTAGGCGCCTGGGAACAAGAGCCGAATGGCATTAAAAATGAAGCCTATTTTATTACTGATTTAAACAAAAAATTAGAATCATTAGAAAGTAGCAATGTAATTAATTAACAAATTGATGAAAAATATAATAAAATATTTAGTGCTTTTTTTGGTTGTTTTCGGTTTAACCTCAACAGCATGTAAAGACTTTAATAAAAATTCAGATAAAACAAAAAATAAATCGGTTAATATAAAAGTAGCAGACACGCTCAAGTGGTCTGAAAGAATGTTACTTTCTGAAATGGAACGCGTTCCAAAAGCTTCAATGCTAGACTTTGTAAAAAAGCCTAGATGGAGTTATACAAATGGGCTGGTTCTCTCAGCAGCTATTAAAGTCTATGAAAAGACTAAAAATCAGAAATACTACGATTATATTTATACCTATGCCAATGAAATGATTGATAATACAGGAACCATTAAAACCTACAAAATATCAAATCAAAATTTAGATATGATAAAATCTGGCGATGTCCTGCTATATCTTTATCCAAACACAAAAGAGCATCGGTTTTTAAAAGCCATTGAAACTTTAAATAGCCAATTAGAATCCCAACCTAAAACTTCTGATGGCGGCTATTGGCATAAAAAAATATACCCATACCAAATGTGGCTAGATGGACTATATATGGCCGAACCTTTTCATACCCGATATGCTAAAGAATATATAACAGATTCTCTTAAACAAGCACAAATATATAATGACGTTGTGTTACAATTTGATTTAATTCAAAAGCATAGTAGAGATGAAAATACAGGCTTACTTTACCATGGTTGGGATGAAAGCAAAGAGCAGCAATGGGCGAATAAAGAAACAGGTAATTCTCCTAATTTTTGGTCAAGAGCGATGGGTTGGTACGGAATGGCTATTGTTGATGTTTTAGATTACCTACCACAAAACCATCCTGGTAGAGAAAGATTAATAAAATATCTGAACCAATTCGCTGATGCAATAAGTAAGTATCAAGACAATACAGGACTTTGGTATCAGGTTTTAGATCAAAAAGACAGGAAAGGAAATTATCTCGAAGCCTCTGGTACTTCCATGTTTACTTATACTTTGGCAAAAGGTGTTCATAAGGGTTATTTAAACGAAAAATATTTAGATCTAGCCGAAAAGGCATATACAGGAATTATTGATAATTTAATTTCAATAGAAGATAGTGGAATTATAAACTTAAATCAAGTTTGTGGTGTAGCCGGCTTGGGTGGTAATCCGTATCGCGATGGGTCTTTTGAATATTATGTAAACGAAATTATTAGGTCCAACGACCCCAAAGGAACAGGGCCTTTTATATTAGCCAGCCTAGAATTAAATAAATAATCTAGTATCTATGAAATGCTATTCAACACTATTTATACTTTGTTGTTCTACATTAATAATAGCGCAAAATACCGAAAAATATAAATCTGAAGTTTGGGTAGCAGATCAAGGTGACGGTACTTATAAGAACCCCATTTTATATGCTGATTATTCTGATCCTGATGTTTTAAGAGTGGGTGACGATTATTATATGACAGCATCCAGTTTTAATTCGGCACCAGGGTTACCTATTTTACATTCCAAAGATATGGTTAACTGGAAACTCATTAACCATGCTATACAACAGCTGATTCCAAATGATATTTTTAAAATACCTCAACATGGCAACGGAGTTTGGGCACCAAGCATACGTTTTCACAATGATACTTATTATATTTATTGGGGTGATCCAGATTTTGGGGTTTATATGGTTAAAACAAAAAATCCTAATAAAAAATGGGATGACCCTATCCTTGTGATGGAAGGCAAAGGAATTATTGACCCATGCCCTCTTTGGGATGACAACGACAATGTTTATTTAGTCCACGCATGGGCAGGAAGCAGAGCCGGTGTAAAAAGTCTTTTAACCGTAAATAGAATGAATTCTGAAGGCACTAAAGTCCTTGATGCTGGCATTCATGTATATGATGGGCATGAAAATGATAACACCATTGAAGGGTCAAAATTTTATAAGCGAAATGGTTATTATTATATTTTTGCTCCTGCAGGTGGCGTTTCCACAGGATGGCAAGTAGCTTTAAGGTCTAAAAACATCTATGGCCCTTACGAACGTAAAATTGTATTGGAACAAGGGAGTACCAAAATAAACGGACCTCATCAAGGTGCATGGGTTGAAACTGCAGATGGCCAATCTTGGTTTTATCATTTTCAAGACCTAGAAGCTTATGGAAGAGTGGTTCATTTACAACCCATGATTTGGGAAAATAATTGGCCTGTAATAGGTGAAGATTATAATAAAAATGGTGTTGGAGAACCTGTGAAGTCTTCTAAAAAACCAAACATAGCAATCTCTTATCCCATTGAAACTCCTACTGAAACAGATGATTTTAATGTATTTGGAATTGGTTTACAATGGCAATGGAATGCAAATCCAAATGTAGTTTGGCATGCTAAATTACCTGGCAATAATTATTTAAGATTATTTTCTATAAAAACACCAACTGATGTCCCAAATCTTTGGATGACCCCAAACCTTTTGCTTCAAAAATTTCCTGCTCCAAACTTTACAGTAACAACAAAGGTTTCGCTATTTCCAGAAGAAGCTGAAACAGGTAAAACTGCCGGGCTTGTTATAATGGGAATGGATTATGCAACCCTTAGCATCACTCACGATAAAAACAATTATTTTATCAGACAAACAGAAGCATTAAATGCCGTTAATGGAGCCGAAGAGATAATTAAGTTTGAAAAAAAATTAAAAACTAACATAGCTTATTTTAGAGTGGAAGTAAAAGGTCCTAACGGTATGTGTCAATTTAGTTATTCGGAAGATGGTAAAAGATTTAAAAAAACAGGAAAACCGTTTCAAGCAAAACCCGGAAAATGGATTGGTTCTAAAGTTGGACTCTTTAGCATTAGTACTGATGAAGCTAAACGTGGTGGGTATGCAGATATTGATTTTTTTAAATTTTCAGAATAAAACATGAGACCTTTTATAAAATTTATATTTGTTAGTTACATTACCTTGATTGTGATTTCATGCCGAGGCCAAAAACCTAATATCTCAACTATTTATTTAATTGGAGATTCTACAATGGCAGATTATTCAGGTGATTATGATCCAGGAAAAGATTATATGAAAACCAGATACCCAATTACTGGTTGGGGACAAGTTTTTCAGCAATTTATGGATTCTGATAGTTTATATAAAGTTTCAAACATTGTTAAAACGGATAGTGTTATAGTAGATGATAGAGCCCGCGGAGGTCGAAGTACCCGCACCTTTTTTCAAGAAGGCAGATGGCGTTCGGTTTTTGAAAAAATTAAAAAGAATGATGTCGTACTCATGCAATTCGGACATAATGATGCTGCTACCAAAAAGACTGAACGCTACGTTTCAGTTGAAGGATATAAGGAATTTTTAAGACTATTTGTAGTGCAAACAAGAGAAAAAGGTGCCCTTCCCATAATATTAACACCGGTCGCTAGAAATTACCCGTGGAAAAATGGGCAATTACATAACGTACATGGAGACTATGATCAAGCAGCAAAAGACATTGCAAATGAACTACAGGTTTTACTTATTGATTTAAACCAAATATCCATGGCTTTCTTTTCAAAAATGGGAAAACTCTATGTAACTGAAAATTATTTTATGAATCTAGAACCGGGCAAATATGAAGCCTATCCCGAAGGACAAAATGATAATACGCATTTTCAAACCGCAGGAGCCACAGAAGTAGCGCGTCTTGTTTTTCAAGGAATGATAGCCTTAAATAATCAAACTAATTAACCCATCGTAATGAGTACATTTCAAAAATTAATATGGATAATCTTGTTTGTTATTTTTAATAATTTAGGGTACTGTCAGAACAAAAAAAAATTAATAAAGCCCTACACCATTGAATCTACATATAAAAAACTAAACAAGGAATACCCGTTTATTAAGCCTATTAAACCAATTGCATCTAAAGAACTTAAATCAATTGAAAATATTGAATATCTTAAAATTGGGAAAACTAGTTTAAAAGCAGATATCTATCTTCCTAAAAACAATGAAAATAAAACATTTCCAGCAGTTCTTTTAGTTCATGGTGGTGGATGGAATTCAGGCAGTAAAGAAAATCAACGCATAATGGCTCAACATTTAGCATTAAATGGGTTCGTTAGTATTCCTATTTCGTATAGATTAAGTACTGAAGCCATTTATCCAGCGGCTGTTTTTGATATAAAATCGGCCATTAAATGGACTAGAAAAAATGCCGACAAATACCATATAAATCCAAATAAAATTGCAATCCTTGGCGCTTCAGCCGGTGCTCAGTTAGCAACATTGGTTGGTGTCACTTCAAATGGCGATATATATAAAAATGAATCAGATGTTGCTGATGAAGTGCAGGCTATTATTAATATTGATGGCATCGTCTCTTTTATACACCCTGAAGCACAAGAAAGCACCAGTGCAGGAATGTGGTTGGGTGGACTTGAGGGTGAAAATCCAAATAATTGGAAAGAAGCTTCACCATTAGAATATGTCGGTAAAAATACACCTCCAACCCTTTTTATTAATAGTTCTCAATCTCGTTTTCATGCTGGACGTGATGATATGGTAAAAATATTAAATGACTACCATATTTATAATGAAATTCATACGATTCCAGATAGTCCACATTCTTTTTGGTTGATGCATCCTTGGTTTGAAACCTCCCTAAATTTTACAACCACTTTTTTAAACAACGTTTTTAATAATTAATATTTTAATGAACATAAATTTAAATTAAAAAATGCTCCAATATTGGAAGGTTTCCACATTGAAGCATTTTCGTCGCTATTAATTATAAACAAAATTTTATTAGAACTTAATTTTCCAAAACACCTAAATCAAGATTAGGATTTGGCTATTGATTTATATTATAAATACCCTAACAATAAATTATATTCCATTTTTAGTTTTCCAAGCATTATATTCTGAACTTATTAAATTTTTAGGCCAATTGCCATACCAGGAATATCCTGTTCTCCTTTCAAGTTCTATTTCTGCTAATGTATCTTTCTTTATTCCATCACGCCCGCAGAAAAATGGCAAATTAGTTTCTAAATCATAAAATCGTGCCCAAATTACATTTCCAGGGGAAGAAACAACTATCACATCACTACCTGTATTTTGTGTGGCAATATCTAATAATTTAACTTCTTCAAACCAGGTAACAGCATCTATAACCGCTTGAATTATTTGTGCCGAAGGCTGTTCAACCAACATTAAAGTTCTAACAACACCTACAGATTCTGAACCGCTATTAGAAGGCAACTCATAGCTTCTAGCGGTGGCAGCTAACAATGTTATCTCATCATGTTGTGCGCACCAGGCAGTTTTTTTACCATTTACTATGTTTTGAGTCTGTAAAATAATTTCAATTCCTTTGTTAAAGGCGTTCTTAGCTTTATCTATATAAGATGCGTCAATACTATTAGTATTATTGGCTCCTTTAGTAATATCCCACATGAGCATCATTACATTAACCATAGCATTATCATTGAAGGTAATTTGATGCCTATATCCACTTGTGTCAGGATAGTATTGTGGCCAGCCACCATTATCATATTGTGCTTCAAAAAGATAATCAATACCGTTCACTGCTCCTTCTAAATATTTAGGGTTATTGGTGCTTTTGTAAGCACCAAGCAAATATCTAATTTCACCAACCGTATGATTATTATCAATATTTGTATCAGTATTATCTTTTGTATTCAATGCCGCCGCTTTTTCTGCTTCAGTTTGTTCTCGATTATAACCAGAAAAATCGTTATAAGGCTCTTTAGGCCATCCACCATTATTTCTTTGCCATAATAGCATATTTTCAGCTGTTAAATTACTAGGATAAATTCCAGAAATATTGATATTAATTTCACCAGCTATAGCACTACCATCTGTTGCAGATGCAATAACCTTAACTGTTCCATTTGATTTAGGTGTTAGTAAACCATCATTTGAGATACTTGCTATAGAGGTATCGGAAACTGACCAAGAAATAACTTTATTATCAGCATTTTCGGGTAAGACTTCTACCGTAAGTTGTTGTGGATTTCCATCAGTTACGTCTTCTCCATAAATAGTTATACTTTCCACCAAAACTGGAGGACCTTTGACGCCTGAAATTGTCAGTTCCTTCTCGGTTGAAACACCAGATCCGTCTTTTGCAGTTGCCTTAACAGTTAAATTTCCATTTGAAACAGCTGTTAATAACCCAGCCTCTGAAACGGTGGCAATTGAGGAATTTGAAACGCTCCAAGAAACTTCTTTATTTGTAGCATTTGACGGAATAATACCGACTGTTAATTGACTTGAACCCCCTTCTGTAATAAAGCCTCCATAAATAGAAATAGACTCTACTTTAACATCTTTTATTTCCTCTTCAATAACACTATCGCTGCTACATCCCATTAAATAAAAAAGGCATGTTAAGACAATTGGGGAAAGGAATTTTATTCTTTTTATTTTACTAAACATAGGCAATAATTTCATTTCACTTTTTAATTCAATTTAAAAAATATAAAACTATAACAATAATAAAGAGGTATGCAGTTATCGCATACCTCTTTTAAAACTATTAATTAGTTCTTTTTATTGAAACTCTTATTGTAACCAACGTGGATCTCCAACTTGATTATCTTTTAATGTTTGGTCTGTTACTGTAAAATTACCCGTTGCTACATCAACAAATCCTGGATCTAAAGTTGTATAAGTTCCAGAATTATCATAAACCGTTTGAGCTGGATTATAAAACTCAGGTGCATTAAAATAATTATTATTTAAAAATGTAGGTGTTGGGTCTGTTCTACTTTGATCAGAATAACCTTCGGAAAGAGTATCCGTGATTAACGTATTACTAACTGTTATTTTATTTAATTGAAATCTCACATATAATATCCTTCTGCTAGATGAATTTGAACATGCATATAATGTACATCTATCTAATAACACGTTTTGAGTTAAACCAGTTTGTGTTGAAGTTCCAGCATCGTCTAATCTGAAAAAGTCACGTCCTGGTGCACAATTGTTAAATGTACTTGTAGACACACTAACATTTAGTACATCCGAATTTCTAAAATCTATAAAGTCACCCCCATTTGTCAAAATATTTGTTACAATACAATTTTCAACCGTAACAGATTGAACAATAGCGTCTGTAACATTACCTGCAATAAATGATCGATCGTAATCATGTATGTTACATCCACTAACTAACAATGAATTATAATTACCAATTCCAGTATATCTAATAACATCTGTAAGAGCTAATGGTACATCACCAGTAAGGTCTAAATCTATAATATTTACATCAGTTGCCCCATCAACAATTGCAAAACTAACTTTTAAAAGAGGTTTAAAATCAACCCTTAGTCCTTGAATTGTAATGGATTTATCTAAAGTTATGGTTCCTGTTTGAGCTGTATAATCTCCTTGTTCTAATAATAAAATATCGCCAGGGGCTGCATCAGCAATCATTTGAAACAAATCATCTGTAGGTAAAACTAACGTATTATCTCCAACATCAATTCCCGTAGTAAAAGTAGCCGAACCCCTCGTCTTAGCATTATTTAATAACACAGCAAAATATTCAGTTTCTCCCGTTAGACCAGTTACTGTAGCAACTCCATCTGTTTTCTCTTGAGTAGTAATATCATGAGTAATATCGCCAGGTTGTAGAATAATTTGTGTTACGTTACTATTAGGTATCCATCTCAAGGTTGCTTGAGTTGCCTCTATATCACCAGGTTCTGAAGGTAACATAATTTGTTCCGTTAAGGTAGTCGCCTCTATAAGGGCCCACTTAGAATCGTCCAGTCCTCTACCACTAATGGCTTTTATTCTTATTGAATAAACTGTTTCTCCTTCTAAGGCAACTTGTATAGGTAATTGAGTGCCGTCTACATCAATACTTTCAAAAATAGTATTAAAATCAGGATCATCCGCACTAAATTCAACTACGTAATGGTCAATATTTTCATTTACAGTCCAATTTAACTCTACAACAGTTTGATTTCTAACTCTAGCAGTAACTGCTACCGGAGCAAATTCTCTATTGACAGCCAGTTCTTCAATAACTTCTGTATCATAGCCACAACTAACCACCGTAAAAGTTAGAAATGTTATAAATAATGTTTTTAATATATACTTTGTTTTCATAGTCATAATAACTTAATATTTATTATTAATTTTTGTAGATTATTAATAGCCGTAATCGTTAACTAGTTTACCATTACTTCCATCAATAAATACTTGCCAAATTGGCCAAAACTGTCTTTCATCGGGGTTCACACCCTCCTTATAAATTGAATTTATCTGAATATCAGTTAATGAATTCCAATCAAAAGCTGAATATTCAACACCTGGATCAACATTTTCACCTCTATTAAGACCATAAATTTCTAAAGATTCGTTATCTGCTTTATACTTATAATACAAAGTTGTTGGTACATCGGCATATTCTCCGGTACGATTTAAGAAATTAGTCATCTTTGCTTTTGCCTCATCTAAATTTGTTTTTAATAAATTCCAACGTATTAAAGCTTGTTTACGTTCCATTTCTCCAGTAAATTCAAACATATGCTCTTTTACAATAGCATTAAACATATCTGGTTTACTTGTTAATCCATTTACATATGCATCTACTTTTTCAGCTTGTACAGAGGAGTCAAAAGCTCTATTTCGTATTTGTTTCAAATAGGGTGCTGCTGCTCCAGGTCCTTCTAATTCATTGGCTGCTTCAGCAGCGATAAAAAGCACTTCTGCAAAACGCATATACATTTTATTAACACCATCATCATTTGTAGAAGTTACATAACGTGTCATCCACTCATAACGATATTTACCAAAATACCAAGTATCTGATCCAACCAATTCTTGTTGAGAAATATTATTTACTGCTGTTCCCCATTGATATGGAACACAAGTAATATCTCTACGAGCGTCAGCTTCATCAAAATCATAAAAAACAGTAGGAATTGGTCCTGCAATTCCACCTCTAGCTTGGCCAGTATATTGGTCAACACTTCGGTGACGAACAGCAAAAGAGAATAATACACGTCCTCTTCCATCTGCAAATGGAATTTCCCAAAGCGATTCTCTACCTGCGGATACGTTTTCTTCATTGTAATTTTTCCAAAGTGCTTCAAATGAAGATTCTAAATGAACTGTTCCACTATTAATTACAGAACGCGCTTCATCTAATGCTATTTGATACATTTTTGCAACCGAAAGATCCGGGTCATTACTTCTTCTAATTCCATCAGGGTATTGTTGATATCCACTTGCCACTAACGCTAAACGAGCCCTAAATCCTTTTACAAATGCCTTGTTTACACGTTCTACACTTGTTGTTGAAGCATTTTCATTTGGCCATGCGACCAATGTTGATGCCTCCTCTAAATCTTGAATAATTTGTTTGTATATTATATCACGACTTGATTTTTCTAAGTATATAGTTTCTGAATTAATAGGTTCGAAACGAGCTGGAACATCTCCCCATGCTTTCATTAAATCTGCATAGTAAATAGCTCGTAATGTTAATGCTTCCCCTAATAATTGTCCAAGTTCGGTATCTGGTTCTGGGTTACCAAATGTTCTTAATCCTCTAATACAAATATTTGCACGTTCAATGCCTGAATACATCATGGCCCAAGCATTATTTGTTGAATTCATTTGAGAATTGTTTGGCTTTGCATCATATATCATCAACTCTCCTTGTGAACTACCTGCATCATCCGAGCTATAATTCCATTCAGTATCTGTATTGAATCCATAAAATGGAATAAAACGACCTCTATAAGAATTAGTTTGACCCATTGGTTCTAAAATACCATCAACGGCTCCTCTAGCTAATCCTGGTGTAGAAAAAATTATCGATTCATCCAAAGTTGATTTTGCCGGAGCATCTAAGAAATCGCCGTCTGTTTCCTGACAAGAACTTAAAAGTCCTGCGATTATTATTCCAAAAATTATTATTATTTGTTTCATCTTCTAATAAATGTTTAATTAAAAATTCAGGTTTAAACCAAAGACTAATTGTCTGCTACGCGGAAATGGTGAATAATCCACTCCCGGTGTAAGAGGCGTTTTTCTTCTTGTAGAAACCTCAGGATCGAGTCCAGAATAGTTTGTAATAATGAAAACATTATTAGCTGTTAGGTAGAATCTTAGTTTTGATACACCAATTTGAGAAACTATAGATTCTGGAGCAGTATAACCTATAGTCAATGTATTTAATCTTAAAAAAGAACCGTCTTCAACAGCCCAGTCACTAAAGACAAATCTTTGCATGTATGGTGACCACATAGTCGTGTTTGCATTAATAGCAGCTAATTGCGTTGGATCGGTTACTAATTGCCCAGATCCTGGATCTAAATTAGTCCATCTATTACCATCAGACATTATCGTACTTAAATTTCTATATTGCCCATTTGGATTCGAAGTAGTAAACTCAATTTTATTTGCATTGTAAATATCATTTCCAACGCTCCAGTTAAATGCCGCCGAAAAATCAAATCCATGTGCAAAAGCGTTTATTATAAAACCACCTGTATTCTTTGGGTTAGAATTTCCAATAACCGTATTATCATTTACATCTACAATACCATCATTATTAATGTCTTTTAATTTAAGCATTCCAGGCATAACCTGACCAACAACAGCACTATTATCTACAACACCAGATTTTAACGTATAAGTTCCAGTAGCTGAATCAAAATCAAAGTCTGAAACTTCATATCGGCCATCATTTTGGTAACCATACATTAAACCTAATGGCTCACCAACCCTTACAACATAATCATCTCCAATTTGTGTTGATGCCCAATTGGTATTAGCCCCAAAATCATCCATTACCCCAAGGGAATTTATTCGATTTTTATTAAAGCCAATATTGAAGGCAAAACTTAAACCATAATCTTTTTTACTTATTGCGGCTATATTAAAAGAAGCTTCAACACCTGTATTTTGAATTTCTCCCATATTTCTATATTGGCTATTATAACCAGTTCCTGGAACAGGGAAATTAATTAATAAATCTTTAGTAACATTTTTATATGCTTCTATAGAACCAGTAAATCTACCTCTCATAATATCGAAGTCTAAACCTACATTTTGAGTTACTGTTGTTTCCCATTTTAAATCTGGGTTCGCTAATGTGCTTGATGCCGCCCAATAATTTGACACATCATTTATATAGGTAGTCGTTTTTGATTCAAAATTTTGAACCGTTTGCCCTGATGGGATATTATTATTACCTGCTTCACCATAACTTAATCGAAGCTTAAGTAGGTCTATCCAAGATGCATCTTTTAAAAATCCTTCTTCAGAAAGTTTCCAGCCAAATGCAGCTGATGGAAAATAACCCCATTGGTTATTGCCTAAAAATTTACTCGAACCATCGGCACGATATGTGGCCGTTAACAAATAACGGTTTTTATAATCATAAGTTGCACGTCCAAAAAATGACAGTAATTTATCATCTGGACTGTAATAATTATCAACTGTTAATGGAACACCTTGTGTTGTTAAGTTTCTTGCTGTGTCGAAATCGAAAAACTTTGGAAATCCTTGAATTTCAGTAGTAATTTCATTATTCCTAGAAATTATCATTTCTTCACCTACGAGAAGTTTTAAATTATGATCCTCTCCTAATATCTTTTTAAAATCGTAATTAAACGTATTGGCATTTCTAAAACGATCCCTTTTTTCGTCACTAAATAATAATGAAGGTAACCCTTGATTTTCAGCAGCCGGTCTATTTCTTGCATAATATGTTGAACGACCGTAAAAACGATAATCCAAGTTATAATAATTATCTAACCCCAACTCTGTTCTGAATTGAAGGTTTTCCATTATTTTCCAATTTAAGCTTCCAAGAATGTTGAAATTTTTTCGAAGCTTTAACCTCTGATTGTCATTTACTGCAACAAATGGATTAACCAGATAACTTGAAAGTGCCTCATCAGTATCATCGGTTGTTAAACCTGGCAATGGAATTGGAGAATACCCTACACTATGTCTAAGACGCGCATCTGCCGAAGAAACTTCATTTTGTTCATTAGCACCACCACCATTTATCTCAGTATCTGAATAACGAAAAGTAAAAGATAAATCAATTTTATCGCTCGCCTTATTTTTCAAAGCAAACGATAAGTTATCTCTTTTAAAATCAGAACCAACCATAATTGTTTTTTCGTCATAATGAGCATAATTAAAATTGAAATTCAATTTTTCTGAACCACCACGTATTGCTAGATCCCTACTTTGAACCTCTCCCATTTGGCCATAGATTTGTTTTTGCCAATTATTTCCTACCATCCCTATATACTGATCATAATCCTGCCATTGTCCAAAATATTTTTCATAAGAACTTATATCGTTTGGATTGTCAAGTAACGCATATTCATATTGCCATTTCACAAAATCTTCAGGTTGTTGAACATCTATTGTTTTAGCAATCTTTTTTACCCCGTAAAACAAATTGAAGTTTGCAGTTATTTTACCATCAACACCACTTTTAGTCGTAATAATAACAACTCCGTTTGCTCCTCTAGAACCATAAATAGCCGTAGAAGATGCATCTTTCAATACCGATATATTTTGAATATCTGATGGTGAAACATCACTCATACTATTTACAGGAAATCCATCAACAATAATTAATGGAGAACTATCCTGTGTTAATGAACCTCCTCCACGCACTCTAATATTAATTTCGGCATCGGGAGAACCTTCAGTAGATGTAACTTGAACACCAGCCAAACGACCAGTTAAGGCCTCTGCTACACTCGATATTGATTGTTTTTTCAAATCATCACCTCCTATGGTAACAACTGATCCTGTTAAATCAGACTTCTTAGCGGTACCATAACCAATAACTACCACTTCATCAAGTGATTCTAAATTAGCCTTTAGTTGCACATTAATTGTAGATTTACCTCCTACATTAATTTCTTGTGTAATAAAACCAATATAACTAATAACCAATACCGCATTCGCATTGGATACTTTAATTGAATAATTTCCGTCAAAATCTGTGACGGCACCATTTTTTGTTCCCTTTTCTAAAATATTAACACCAGGCAATGGCATTCCAGTTTCCTCTGAAATAGTACCACTTACGGATACACTTTGCGCAAATGAATTTAAGAAAGTCAAACAAAAAACAGTGATTAGTAAAATCAGTCTGTAATTGCTCTTTTTGTGGCTTGATCGCATTTTTAAAAAACGAGGAAGCTTAAACGTGAAATAGTTTTGCATTGAAACGAATGTTTAAATGTTAGTTTAGTTTAATTATTTCTGCAAATAAAAATAAAATCTTATTTGAAAATTGTAATCGATTACACAAACCTAGTGAAAAAAAATAAACAAAACAACATTTTACATTATTTATTTAGACTCTAAATAATTTATCAATATGCTCTTCAACCACTAAATATCCTACAAAAAGTAACATATTTGAAACCAAAAAAAGATTAACTATATTGTAATCACTAATTATAGTTTTTATACTCCCTTCTATAATCATAATAAAAAATAAATATTACTGAAATAAGAAACTTATAAATTTTAATATCTAGCACCAAAAAACTCAAATTAATAGTTTATATTTACCTGTAATCGATTGCATTTTTTTATGTGGATTTATAAAAAATTATAAATCATATAATATTATAATAATGTATTTTTAACCAATTAAATTTTGAACATTTTTTAATGAGTGCAAAAATTACTATTTACGATATAGCTAAGAAATTAAATATTACTGCAGCAACGGTTTCAAGAGCTTTAAACAATAATCCAAAAATTAGCGAAAAAACTCGAATTCTAGTAAACGAAACGGCTACTAAAATGAATTACAAACAAAATAAACTTGCACAAGCTTTAAAAAGCGGCAAAAGTTATAATGTTGGCGTCATTGTTCCCCGTATTGATAGTAATTTTTTCGCATCTATTATCCGAGGTATTGAAGAAGAGCTCTATGCACAAGGGTATCATGTTATTATCTGTCAAACCAACAATAATGAAAACATGGAAATTGAAAATATTAATACCTTATTAAATGCACAAGTAGATGGTATTTTAATGTCAATTTCTAATGTCAGTATTCAAAAAAATGCAAGTTTTAACAGATTACTTGCTAAAAAAATTCCTCTATTATTTTTTGATAGAAAAAAAAATATTGAAGGTGTGAGTTCTGTAACTGTAAACGATTTTGAAGCTGGTTATAAAGCCACTAAGCACCTTATTGATGAGGGCTGTAAAAGAATAGCACATTTATCAAATGACAGATTATTTGATATTTTCAAAGACCGCTTTTTAGGATACAAACAAGCCTTAATTGATAATGGGCTGGAATTTGATGATAACCTAGTTATAGAAATAAAAAGTAGTATAGAAGATGGTAAAATGGCCACCAAGCAACTGTTAAATATGAAAAATCCACCAGATGCTATTTTCTCTTCAAGTGACTGGAGTGCTTTAGGAGCGATTCAAGAATTAAAATCTCAAGGTGTAAAAATCCCTGAAGAATGCTGTGTGGTTGGGTTTAGTAACGAGCCTTTCACAGAATTTATGGAACTTTCTATATCTTCAATTGAGCAATTTCCTGTTGAAATGGGCAAACAAGCTGCAAAAGTGTTTTTAGAACAAGTGAACAACGGTGCTGATTTTACTACTGAAAAAAAGATTGTTTTGACACCAAAATTACATATTAGAGATTCTTCATCCAGAAGGCTTGCTCTCAATAAAAATTAATTATTTTACAAAGAAACACCGCGTCTCCAAGGAATAAAATCATTCTGATTTAAAATATCTGCTTTGGTCTTTACCTTACCACTAGCTACCTGAATTATTAATTCAAGCATTTCTTCCGCCATTGTTTCTATAGATTTTTCACCTCTTATAATAGCACCAGTTTCAATATCAATAATATCGGGCATTCTAACCGCTAAATCTGTGTTGGAAGACACTTTTATAACAGGCACAATTGGATTCCCTGTTGGCGTTCCTAAGCCTGTAGTGAACAAAATGATATTTACACCTGAACCAACCATAGCTGTAGTGCTTTCAACATCGTTACCAGGAGTACATAATAAATTAAATCCCGTTTTTGATAAATATTCACCATAATCCAAAACATCCACAACTGGCGAAGTCCCTCCTTTTTTAGCGGCTCCAGCTGATTTCATTGCATCGGTAATTAAACCATCTTTAATATTACCTGGTGACGGATTCATATCAAACCCTGAACCTGCATCTACAACTGATTTTTCATAAGCTTTCATCAATTCTAAAAACTTGTTGGCCTTTTCTTCATCTACACATCTGTTCGCAAGTTCTTGCTCAACACCACATAATTCAGGAAACTCTGCCAATACAGCAGTACCTTGAAGTGCTACAATTAAATCAGATGTTTGTCCGAGCGTTGGATTTGCAGAAATTCCAGAAAACCCATCTGAACCACCGCATTCCAAACCAATAGATAATTTTGATAATGGTGCCGGTTTACGTTCTATTTTATTCGCCTCCTTAATACCTTCATACGATTCTTTAATAATGGTATTCAGCATTTCATCGACAGTACCCATTTTTTGTTGCTCATAAATCAATAATGGTTTATCAAAACTTGGGTTTATTTTATTTAAAGCTTCCTTAAATCCTTGAATTTGTAAATTTTGACACCCTAAACTTAACACAGTAGCTCCTGCAACATTTGGATTATTTACATAACCCGCTAATAATAAAGCTAAAGATTCTGCATCTTGACGTATACCTCCGCAACCTCCGGCATGCGAAATAAATTTCACATCTACATTATTAAAAACCCTTTCATAAGCAGGTCCAGAGTTTGCCTGCTCTTCTGAATGATTGGAAATTAAAGAACGTAATAACAAACGACGTTTATCCACTTCCTTATTTAAAAGCTCGTTTTCAAAAACTTCTTTTAATATTTCAATATTTCTATTTTCACAAAACACCAAAGGAAAAAACAACCATACATTTTCGGTTCCAACCTGCCCGTCTTCTCTGTGATATCCTAAAAAAGTTCTTTCTTTCCACTTGTCTACAACTGGAGGAGTCCATCCTATTGTTCCTGTTTTTTTATAAACCTTTTCACTTTCATGCTTAACATTGTTAACGGTTAGCACATCTCCTTTTTCAATTACTGAAGCTGCCTTACCTACCAACACTCCATACATAATAATCCTGTCGCCAGTATTGAATTTATTAAGTGAAATTTTATGTTTTTCCTTAACGTCAGATATTATTTTAATATCTTCATTATTGAAATTTATAATTTCTCCTGCTAATAAATTAACTAAAGCCACTGCTACATTATCTGAAGGATGAACTTTTAACAATTTTTTCAACATGCCTTATTTGTCTTTAATTTTATATTTTTTGACTAAAATTGGTAAATCCAATTTCAATACCATTTGATTCAATTTCTTCCAAGGCTATTGTAATAGCTCTTTGTAGTCCTGAAATTTTGGTTAAATCCTGTCCCCAGAAATCGATGTTTTTAAGAACCGTATTCGATAGTGTATTAAGATCCTTTTGACTCCATGCTTCTTTAAAAAACTTAACGATGTCATCGCTATCATTTACAGGTAAGGCATTACCATTCCAAACCCCTTTATAAAACCTTATTAAACAAGCAAAACCAAAAGTTAAATGTTTAGGTGTATTATTATGAATTTTAATGTATTCCAATAAACTTGGTAAAACACGGACTTTAAATTTTGAAATCGAATTTAATGCTATATCTGATAGTTTATGCTTAATAAATGGGTTTCTAAAACGGTCTAAAACTTCTTCTGCAAAGCTATTTAGTTCTGTTCTATCCATCTGAAGCGTATCGATAATCTCATCAAAAACGGCCCTATTTATAAACTCTCCCGTAAAGGCATTATCAACCGTTTCTTTTACAGTCTCATTCCCATATAAAATAGAGAAAGGAACCATTGTTGTATGAGCACCATTTAATATGCGTACTTTTCTAGTACGATAAGGTTGCATATCAGCAACAATTTTAACATCCAAACCTGTTTTTTCGAAAGGTAATTTTTCTTTAAGTCTATCATCACCTTCTATAACCCAAAGCAAAAATGCTTCGGCAGATACAATAAGGTTATCCTGATAATCTAATTGTTTATTGTATGACTCTATTTCATCCTTTGGATATCCTGGCACAATCCTATCTACTAGCGTACTATGAAATGCATTACTTTCTAACAACCAATTTTTAAAATCCTTCCCTAAATTCCAATCTGCAACATACTTTAAAATAATTTCTTTTAAAGTTTCAGAATTATGGTTGATAAGTTCACAAGGAATTATGGTTAACCCTTTATCTTCAGCCCCTTTAAAATATTTAAAACGTTCATATAATAAAACTGTCAATTTTGCTGGAAATGAGCTTGGAGGCGTCATATTGTATTTATCGCTTTCAACATAGGCAATTCCAGCTTCTGTTGTATTTGAAATAATAAATTCTAATGACTCTTCTTTTGCTAAATTTAAATAATCAGCATAATTAGCATATGGATCGACACCTTTAACAATATTAGTAATAAGCTCGATATCTTGTATTTCTTTTCCTTTTTTTACACCTTTCATGAACAAAGTATACAATCCGTCTTGCTCATTTAGCATCTTTATTAAACCTCTTTCAATAGGTTGTACTACAGCAATTCCACCATTAAAACCTGCATTTTTATTTAACTTCTGGAAGGCATAATCTATAAACGCTCTTAAAAAATTTCCTTCTCCAAACTGCACAATTTTAATTGGTAGTTTTTCTTCTAAACCAAGGTTTAATCTATTTAGTTTTTTCATTCTAATTTTAAACTTTACTGCACTCTTTTAAATAAAAGATTACGCTTCAATTTGATTTAAATTTTCATCTAATGGTGTCATTTTAGGCATTAATAAATGTACAAATCCAAGTATTATTAAATAACAAGATCCAGCTACAAGAAACGCCCAAAAATATCCTGAATTACCAGCTTGATCTAACACAGATCCTAAAGCTGCATCGGCTACAATTCCTGCAACAGCACCAATCATACCTCCTATACCAACAACTGAAGCAGTTGCTTTTTTAGGAAATACATCTGACGCCAATGTAAAGATATTGGCCGACCATGCTTGATGTCCTGCGGCGCCAAGTCCAATTAAGAAAATGGCTAACCATTTATTATCTGTAATAGCTACCATGGCAACTGGCAAAATAATTAACGCACAGATTAATAATGTGATTTTTCTTGCCTTATTAATAGTCCAGCCCTTTCTGATAAAAACACCGGAAAGATACCCTCCTAAAATACTACCCCCATCTGCCATAATATAAATGACAAAAAATGGAAGTGCAATATTATGTATATTAACACCAAAAGTGTCTGCTAAAAATTTAGCCCCCCAGAAAAGATAGAACCACCAAACGGCATCTGTAGTTTTAGCCAAGGCAAATGCCCAAGTTTGTTTTTTATTCAGAACTTTACTCCATGGTAACTTATCTTCATTTTCTACTTCACCAGAATCACTTTGTATATAGGCTAATTCTTCTTTTGTTACATGTGGATGAACCTCAGGTTTTTTATACATTTTGAACCATAAAAACACCCATATAGCACTTAGCAATCCAGTGATTAAAAACGGAATCTGCCAATTTTTTCCGTCTTCATGAACTATCCACCCAACTACAAACGGTGCTGCAATGGCTCCTATACTTGTAGCTGCATTAAAAAGTCCGGTAGCAAAAGCACGGTCTTTTTTAGGAAACCATTCCGCCGTTGTTTTAATAGCTGCTGGAAAGTTTCCAGACTCACCAAACCCTAGTCCAAATCTAGCTGCTGCAAACCCTATAACACTAAAACCTGGACGAACGACTGCATGTAACATTCCAAAAACACTCCAAATTCCTATTGAAACAATATAGCCTTTTTTTGTGCCTAAGCGGTCTATTAAACCTCCCATAAAAAGCATTCCTAAAGCATAGGCCACTTTAAATGATATCATGATATAGGCATAATCTTTATTAGTCCAATCGAACATTTTTTCTAAAGTTGGAGCCATAACACCAATAATACTTCTATCAAAATAATTAATGGTGGTTGCAAACATTAAAAGGGCTAAAATTCTGTAACGGTAGTTTCCTATTTTTGGCTTGTCTGTCATAAGTATTTAATTTGATTTTATAACAATGAGATTTTATTTCAATGTTTAGGTTTTGATTATAATTTATCCTCTTACTTCTTTAATTATAGCTAACGCGTTTTTTACTTCCTGCTCCAGTTTAGAATAATCCTTATTTTTAATTATGTCTTTTGAAATTAATTGCGAGCCCATACCAACACAGGTTACGCCAGCATCAAACCAACCCTTAAGATTATCCCTATTAGGAGAAACTCCTCCTGTTGGCATCACACTAGTCCAAGGTTGTGGTCCTTTAATCCCTTTTACAAATTGTGGCCCATAAATATCGCCTGGAAACAGCTTAACAATCTCGCATCCTAATTCTTCAGCCCGTGCTATTTCTGTTAAGGTGCCACATCCTGGTGACCATAACACTTTACGTCTATTACAAACAATCGCAATATCCTCTCTCAAAACTGGGGTTACTATAAAGTTGGCTCCTAATGCCATATAGAGTGAGGCTGCCGCTGCGTCTGTAACCGAGCCAACACCCATAATCATTCCTGGCAACTCTTTAATAGCATATTTAGTTAATTCACCAAACACTTCATGCGCAAAATCGCCCCGTGCTGTAAACTCCATTAATCGTGCTCCTCCATCATAACAGGCTTTTAAAATATGCTTACTTAATTCTAAATCCTGACTAAAAAACAACGGAATCATACCGGTGTCTTTCATGGCTTGTGCCACCTCAAGTCTTGTAAATTGTGCCATTTCTTTTTAGATTTTTCTATTATTATCTTGCAACTCTTCCTGAAGCATCTCCACCCATAAGTTTTGAAACTTCATCTACCGTAACTAAATTAGCATCGCCTTTAATAGTGTGTTTTAAACAAGAGGCTGCTACTGCAAAGTCTAAAGCATTTTGATCATCATCTGGATAAGTTAATAAACCATAAATCAAACCTCCCATAAAAGAGTCTCCACCTCCAACTCTGTCTACGATATCTGTGATTTGATATTGGCGCGTTTCTAACATTTTTTTACCATCATACATAACGCCTGCCCAAGTATTGTGTGAGGCCGAAATTGATCCTCGTAAAGTGGTTATGACTTTTTTAGCTCTTGGGAATTTTTCCATCATTTGCTGACAAACAGATAAGAATGCTTCTGCTTTTACATCATGCCCATGAGTTTGAACCGCCAATCCTTCAGGTTTTATTCCAAAGTGCATTTCTGCATCTTCTTCATTACCTAAAATGACATCACAATAAGAGGTTAACTCGGTCATAATAGCCTCTCTATCACCACCATATTGCCATAATTTTGCTCTATAATTTAAATCGGTAGAAATAGTAACACCTAATTTGCTTGCTGCTTTTACCGCCTCTAAACATACATCTGCTGAACTTTGCGAAATGGCTGGGGTTATTCCAGTCCAATGAAACCATTCAACTCCTTTAAAGACTTCTTCCCAGTTTATCATTCCTGACTGAATAGTTGCCATTGAAGAATGAGCTCTATCATAAACAACCTTACTTCCTCTGGATACAGCGCCTGTTTCTAAAAAATAAATTCCTAAACGCTCACCTCCCCAAACTATTTTATCAACTCCTACACCTCGTTTACGCATTTCCATCATGGCACATTGTCCAATATCATTCTTTGGTAAACGCGTTACAAAATCTACTGAAATCCCATAATTTGCTAAGGATACGGCTACATTAGATTCTCCTCCGCCATAAACAACATCAAAATTATCTGCTTGTGAAAACCTCAAAAACCCTTGTGGCGCTAAACGCAACATAATTTCACCAAATGTTACAACTCTACTCATAATTCTAACTCTTATTTTTTAAAATTTAAAATATTCTTTTGCATTAAAATAACTAATATCAGATACCAGTTTTCCAATCCATTCCATATCATTTGGAAGCTCTCCTCTTTTAATTTCATCACCTAAAAGATTACAAAGTACACGTCTAAAATATTCATGACGAGGAAAAGACAAGAAACTACGCGAATCTGTTAACATACCAATAAAACAACTAATTAAGCCCATATTTGAAAGAGCATTTAGTTGTTTAGTCATTCCATCTTTTTGATCTAAAAACCACCATCCAGAACCAAATTGAACTTTTCCTTTTACACTACCATCATTAAAATTTCCAATCATTGTGGCAATTAATTCATTGTCTGCTGGATTTAAATTATAAATGATTGTTTTGGTTAATTTATTCTTACTGTCCAAAGCATTTAAAAATGAAGATAACTTTTGAGCTTGTGGTAAATCTCCAATGGAATCCCATCCAGTATCAGGGCCTAAAATATTATGCATACGAGCATTGTTATTTCTAAGAGCTCCTAAATGGAATTGTTGAACCCAACCAAATTCATGATACGTTTCACTTAAAAACAACAGAATGGCACTTTGAAATTTTAAAGCTTCTTCATTACTTATTTTTTTATTTTCTCTTTTCTTCAGAAATATTGAAGCTATTTCAGATTCTGTAAAATCCTCGAAATAAATTTGATCTAAACCATGATCACAAAGTTTACAACCGTTATTATTGAAATATGAAATTCTGTTTTTTAAGGCAGAACACAAATCATCAAACGAATTAATAGATAAATTAGAAACTTCCCCCAATTTATTTATATAATCATTATACCCGTCATTTAAAATTAAAATAGCCTTATCAGGTCTAAACGCCGTACTTACTTTTATTGAAAAATCACTTTTCGATAATTTTTTATGATACTCTAATGAGTCTATTGGGTCTTCAGTTGTACAAACCACTTCAGCATTTACCTTCTTCAATAAATTTTGGCAACTATAATCTGAAGAATTTAATTTGTCGAAAGTTTCCTGATAAATCCTGTCGGCCGATTTTTCATTCAGTAATTCATAAATATCAAAATATCTAGCCAGTTCTAAATGTGTCCAATGATACAATGGATTTCTCATGGTATATGGAACCGTTTTAGCCCAATTTTTAAACTTATCCTTATCTGAAGCGTTACCTGTTATAAAATCCTCACTTATACCAAGTGTTCGCATGGCCCGCCATTTATAATGGTCACCATTTATCCACACTTTTGTGATATTCTCAAATATTTTATTTTCAGCAATTAATTGAGGGGATAAATGATTATGGTAATCTATAATAGGCTGATTTTTTGCATAGTTATGATACAGTTCTTCAGCAAATTTGTTTTCTAATAAAAAATTGTCGTGAATAAATTTAGCACTCATTATATTTTTGAAATTTAATTTTCATTTGACGGTTTTCCTATAGTGGCCAATATTCCTCCGTCCACATAGATAACTTGTCCATTTACAAAATCGCTAGCTTTAGAAGCTAAAAAAACAGCAGCTCCCGCTAAATCTTCAGGATTACCCCATCTTGCTGCCGGTGTTCTATTTATTATAAACTCATTAAAAGGATGTCCATCCACACGAATAGGTTCTGTTTGGCTTGTGGCAAAATAACCGGGGCCAATACCATTTACTTGAATATTATATTTTGCCCATTCTGTAGCTAAATTTTGTGTAAGCATTTTCAATCCTCCTTTTGCAGCCGCATAAGCACTAACACTATTTCTTCCCAATTCACTCATCATTGAGCAAATATTGATTATTTTCCCCTCTTGACGATCAATCATTTGCTTAGCCACTAATTGAGACATAATAAAAGGCCCCACCAAATCAACATCTATAACTCTTCTAAAATCCTCAACAGGCATTGTTATAGCAAGCTCTCTTTTAATAATTCCAGCATTATTTACCAAAATATGAATCTCGCCAATTTCTTCAGAAATCTTAATTAAATTATCTTTAGCGTCTATTTCATTTGTTACATCAAACAAGTACCCATAAGCTTTGAATCCTTTACTTTTATAATGATTCAAAGCAGTTTCCATTTTGGAAGGTGTTGTTCCGGTAATAATAAGTTCAGCACCGGCAGCACCCAAACCTTCTGCCATTGCCATTCCAAGACCATGAGTTCCACCAGTTATTAGCGCTCGTTTCCCTTTTAAACTAAATAAATTCATCTCAATTATTTCAATTCATTTGGTGCACAAATATCCATATCGCTATAATCTAAATTTTCTCCAGCCATTCCCCAAATAAAAGAATAATTTGCTGTTCCTGCGCCTGAATGTATTGACCATTCTGGAGATAGTACGGCTTGATTATTTTGCATAAATATGTGTCTCGTATTTTGCGGCTCACCCATAAAATGACAGATAGTTTGCCCTGCCTCTAAGTCGAAATAAAAATAAGCCTCCATTCTTCTATTATGGGTATGAGCAGGCATTGTATTCCAAACATTACCTGGTAATAATTCAGTCAAACCCATTTGCAACTGACAGGTTTCTACAATGCTATTTACAATAAGCTTATTTAAAATTCTTTTGTTAGCAAACTTTTCTTCTCCCAATTGAATAATCTCTGCATCTTTTTGGCTCACTTTTTTTGTTGGAAACATTTTATGTGCTGGCGCCGAATTGATATAAAATAAAGCTTGACCTCCTTTTAAAGTAGAAAAGATTACCTCTTTACTACCTTGCCCAACATAAAGCGCTTCTTTTTTATTTAAAACATATTTAACACCATCAACTATCACTTCACCTGTGTCTCCTACATTAATAATTCCCAACTCTCTTCTATCAAGAAAATTTTCAGATTTCAAATACGGAATGGTCTCCAGTCTCAAGCTTTTATCAACTGGCATAATACCACCAACAATAAGCCTGTCATACATTGAATAAGTTAACTGTATACTGTTTTTAATAAAAAGTTCTTGAATCAAAAACTCATTTCTTAATTCACTTGTATCATACCCTTTTATATCTCTTGGGTTTGTTGCGTATCTGAAGTTGTAATTCGTCATAGTTAAAATAATATATGTAATCGATTACACAAATATACTATTTTAAATTTATAATCCTAAAAAAACTATAAAAATCCTCATTCATAATAGTATAATAAACCAATTAAATTATTCAAACGAAATAATGAGAACATCTATTTATAATTATAAAAAAGATAAGTGGCTTCAGTTTTTAACAGTCAAAAGATCAAACTTTTTGGTTTTACAAACTGATTTTTACCAAGACTGGAAGATGATCTGAAGGATACCTGCAATCTTTAGAATCGCTTAATACAGCATGTTTTTGAACTTCTATACCAGGACTTAAAAAAATAAAATCAATTCTTTTTGTTACTGGCTCTTTAAAGTTAAAGTCGTTAAAAGTTCCTGATGGCCCAAAAGGTTCCAAATTTGAAACATATTTTGAGTCTTTTAAATATTTTGAAATAAATTGGATACTTTCATGGTTCTCCTCCATATTAAAATCTCCCATCAAAATTACAGGGTACATTTCTTTATTAATTTCTTTAATTTTTGCAATAATTAATTCAGCACTATGCTTCCTTGCCGCTGTTCCAATATGATCAAAATGGGTATTAAAAACATAAAATCGCCTTTCAGTAATTTTGTCTTCAAATAAGCCATAAGTACAAATTCGATTACAAACGGCATCCCAACCCATTGAAACAATATCAGGCGTTTCAGACAACCAGAATGTTGATGATTTCAAAACCTTAAAGTATTTGCTTTTATAAAATAACGCTGAATATTCGCCTTGATTAATCCCATCATCCCTGCCAACACCAATATAGTTATAGTCTGTTAGCAAGCTATCCATCTCATTCATTTGATTTGGCATGGCTTCCTGAACACCAAAAACATCAGCCCCATAAAATTTCAATTGATTAATTAAAAAAGGCCTCCTGTTTACCCAACTGTTTTCTCCCTCTTTTGGATAATCTAACTTAATATTATACGTTAAAAACAGCATGCTTTCTTGCGCATAAAGTCCCGTAAAAAAGAAAAATAGGACAACTATTAATTTTAATTTCATTTGTTATTTTTAATTTTGCAAATCTTTTTAAATGAATGATTCAAATATGAACGGAATTTACAAATATTTAATTTTAAATGAGCTAAAAGTAATTATTCAATTTCATCAATATGATCTTTCTTTTGAAGAAATAAAAAATTTAAAACTTAGCATAATTGCTGATCCAAATTATGATTCAAGCTTTAACTATATAATTGATTTGAGGTTAACCAATGTAAAAATGTCTTTAAAAGAACTTCAATTATATGGGGACTGGGTTCAAGAAAAGCTACAAACTAACAATAAAAATTTGGCGCTTCTTACGTCAAATCCCATTCAAGTTTCAAATGCCATGTTGTTCAAACTCAACGACAATTTTAAGAATTTGGCTTACGAAGTTTTTTGTACTATGGAAGGGGCTCTAAATCACGTAAACCTAGACCTTTCAAATTTGGATTTTATTGAAAATGAAATAAATAAACTCAAAGAGTAAGTTTTTTTTATAATTAAAGTTTTGTTAAGTCAATTTAAACTATCCAAATTATTGGATTAGATTTATATCTTTAAAAAAATTAACCTAATGCAAAAAACATATTACGACCCGGCAGACTTAAAAAAATTTGGTAAAATTTCTGATTGGAATCAAGAATTAGGCAAAAAATTCTTTGATTACTATGCCAAAGTTTTCGAAGAAGGTGCATTATCGGAAAGAGAAAAATCGTTAATTGCACTGGCAGTAGCACATACCATACAATGCCCTTATTGCATTGATGCCTATACCGGTGACGGATTACAACGAGGTATTACAAAAGAAGAAATGATGGAAGCACTGCACGTTGCTGCTGCTATTCGAGGCGGTGCGTCGTTAGTTCATGGGGTCCAAATGATGAATAAAGTTAATAAGCTGGATATGTAAGTTTTATTCTTTTAATCGTCTGATTAATTAATTCACAATTCAATATTTAAATTGGTAACAAAATCATTACATAAACGCGAAAGCGAATTAGCAAATAGTAAAAGACAACTCGAAATTTTATCTAACGGCATTTTTAGAAGTGGTGACTTACCCAAATTTGCCGATAAAATAGCTGAAACGAACCAGTTTCCATTAAAAACAAAAAAAATAGAAATCCTTCAGATTAATGTAGGCTATATGTGTAATCAAGTTTGCGATCATTGCCATGTAGATGCTGGTCCAGACAGAAAAGAGATTATGACAAAAGAGACCATGTTGCAATGTTTGGAGGTTATAAAAAAAACAGGGGCACATACCCTAGATTTAACTGGAGGTGCGCCAGAAATGAATCCAAACTTTAGGTGGTTTGTTGATGAAGCGAGCAAAGTCGGGATAAAGGATTTTATTGTTAGATCGAACTTAACCATTTTAAAATCGAATAAAAAATTCGCTGATTTACCTGAATTTTTTAAATCGCATAATGTACATGTTGTATCTTCAATGCCACACTGGACCCGCGGTAAAACTGATAAACAACGCGGCACAGGTGTCTTTGATCAATCTATTGAAGCACTTAAAGACCTAAATGCCATTGGTTACGGAATGCCTAATAGCAACCTTCG
This sequence comes from Flavobacteriales bacterium, assembly GCA_024641135.1. GTDB lineage: Bacteria > Bacteroidota > Bacteroidia > Flavobacteriales > Flavobacteriaceae > Yeosuana. Next base: position 16,284 of record JAHEDS010000008.1, on the reverse strand, counting down.
GTTAGATTTAGTTTACAATCCTTCAGGTGCATTTTTACCAGGAAATCAATATGCTTTAGAAAAGGATTTTAAAAAAGCATTGATTGAAGATTTTAATATTCAATTCCATAATTTATTTGCCATTACAAATCTCCCAATTAGCAGGTTTTTAGATTATTTATTAGCGTCCGATAATTATGAAGATTATATGTATTCATTAGTTGAAGCCTATAATCCAACTGCTGTTAAAAATGTAATGTGCACCAACACCCTCTCTGTAAGTTGGGATGGTTTTTTATATGATTGTGATTTTAATCAAATGCTTGAACTACCTATTAACAGTAAGATAAAACATATTTCAGATTACAATGAAGAGGCCCTTTTAAATAGGGACATCGTCATTTCTCAACACTGTTATGGATGTACGGCAGGCGCCGGCAGTAGTTGTCAAGGTAGCGTCGCTTAATTATGAAAAGGTTATTTTTTATAGCGTTTTATTTAATAGCACTGCTAAGTAATGCGCAGCAATCTCTTTCAGAATTATTAAAGAATCATAACAAGAAAAACATACCTTATATTACTGTTCAGGAACTAGCAATGCCAAAAACTAAGGCTTATATTTTAGATGCGAGAGAAATAGAAGAATTCAATACCAGTCATATAAAAAACGCCATTTTTGTTGGATACAATAATTTTATTCTGGATTCAGTTGTTAGAAAAATTCAAGATAAAAATTCCGAAATAGTAGTCTATTGTTCATTAGGAATTCGCTCAGAAAGCATCGCTTCAAAATTAAAAAAAGCTGGCTATTCAAATGTTTTTAACCTTTATGGAGGCATATTTGAATGGAAAAACAACAATTTCCCAGTATATAATCTGGAAAATACAGAAACTAAAAATGTTCACGCTTTTTCAATAGAATGGGCTAAATGGTTAAAAAAAGGAAATAAAGTATTTTAAAATGGGATTATTCAATACTAAAAATTCAGAATCTGATAACGAATCAGCTACCAATTTTTATTTTCCATCCTCAAAAAACGCCCTAATTATTTTTACTAGAAATCCAGTATTAGGAAAATGTAAAACCCGTCTAGCTAAAACAATAGGAGATACTGCTGCATTAGACATATATAAATACTTGCTAAAGCATACATCAGAAATTTCAAAAAATACTAAGGGAGATAAATTTGTTTTCTATTCAGAATCTATTAAAAAAGACGATTTATGGGATCCTAGTTTTTTTAAAAAAAAATTACAGGAAGGTCCAGAATTGGGCGCGCGTATGGAAAATGCGTTTTCTGAATTATTTCAATTAAACTATGAAAAGGTAATTATAATAGGAAGTGATTTATTGGATTTAACAACAGCACACATTGAAGAGGCCTTTCATTTATTAAATACAAATGATGTAGTTATTGGACCAGCAAAAGATGGTGGTTATTACCTTTTAGGATTAAAAAGTCCATGTTCTAAAATTTTTAGAAACAAACTCTGGGGAACAGCATCCGTATTAAAAGATACTATTAATGATATTCAAAATAGTACGTTTTCATTACTAGAAGAATTAAATGATATTGATACCTTTGAGGATATTAAACCTTATCAAGAATTAAAAATATTTTACAATACACATGATTAAATATATAACAGAAACCACAGATTATCTTATATCAAAAGGATTTGAAAAGCCAGAAATTGGTATTATACTTGGAACAGGTTTGGGGCAACTTATAGATGAAATAGAAATACTTCATGAAGTAAGTTATAACCATATCCCATATTTTCCAACCGCAACGGTAGAATTTCACAAAGGAAAACTTATATACGGAACCTTAGAAGGTAAAAAAGTGGTTGTTATGCAAGGCCGTTTTCATTTTTATGAGGGTTATTCTTTACAAGATGTTACGTATCCTGTGCGTATTATGGAAAAGTTAGGAATCCATACCCTGTTAGTATCCAATGCTGCAGGTGCCATTAATCTTAATTTTAAAAAAGGGGAATTAATGCTCATTGATGACCACATTAACCTTCAGGGTAATTCTCCATTAGCTTTTAAAGGTGTTGAATATTTAGGGGAACGATTTACCGATATGAGTGCCCCTTATGATTTTGAAATTAACTCAAAATTTGAGCAGATTGCTAAAAACCTTAATATTACTTTACATAAAGGTGTTTATGCTAGTGTAATTGGACCACAACTTGAAACCCGTGCTGAATACCGAATGCTAAAAACCATTGGTGCTGATGCAGTTGGAATGAGCACTGTACCAGAAATTATTGTAGCCAATCATTTAAAAATAAGAGCTGCGGCGGTTTCTGTTTTAACCGATGAATGTGACCCAAATCATTTAAAACCAATTAATATAAATGAAATTTTAGCAATGGCTGGAAAAGCAGAACCAGATATGATTACACTTTTTAAAGAACTAATAAAGACCCTTTAATAATGAGTTACTTAGAAACCACACATAATGTTTATAAAGAGGCGGCATTAACTCCCGATGTTGGCCTATGCTGCACAACCAACCCCATTTGGGAATTACCAGGATTAAAAATACCTAAAATCATGCAAGAAATGAATTATGGTTGTGGTAGTACGGTTCATGCTCGTGATTTAACCAATAACCCCAAAATACTTTATGTTGGTGTTGGAGGTGGTATGGAATTATTACAATTTGCATATTTCAGTCGTCAAAAAGGGGGCGTTGTTGGGGTTGATGTAGTTGATGAAATGTTAGAAGCTTCTGATAAAAATTTTATGGAGGCTGAAGCTCAAAATACCTGGTTTAAAAGAGAATTTGTAGATCTTAAAAAAGGAGATGCTATGAATTTACCGGTTGATGATAATAGCATTGATGTAGCTGCACAAAATTGTTTGTTTAATATTTTTAAAGCAGACGATTTAAAAAAAGCAATTTCTGAAATGTACCGCGTTTTAAAACCCCATGGCCGTTTGGTTATGAGCGACCCGACTTGTGAACAACCCATGAATGATGAATTGCGTAATGATGGCAGGTTGCGCGCATTATGCTTAAGCGGTAGTTTACCCATATCAGAATACATAAAAGCTTTAACCGATGCAGGCTTTGGAACTATTGAAATTAGAGCTAGAAAACCGTATCGTATTCTTGATGCAAAGCATTACCCAACAAAAGAATTAATTTATATAGAATCTATTGAAGTAGCTGCTATTAAAGACCCAATGCCAAGCGACGGTCCTTGTATTTTTACAGGTAAAGCAGCTATTTATTTTGGGGAAGAGCATTACTTTGATGATAAAAAAGGGCATGTTTTATTAAAAAATCAACCTTTAGCCGTTTGTGATAAAACTGCTGGCGATTTAGCAAAATTAAAAAGGGAGGATATTTTTATAAGTGAATCCACTTACCATTATGATGGAGGTGGCTGCTGCTAAATAATTTTTTATTAACACTTTTCGGATTGTAAAATTGAACAAACAGAATTAAAATGAGATTAAAATTTTACGGGTCTATTTTTTTTCTTTTGTTATGTCCATTAATGAAAGCGCAAAAGGTTAATCACTCTCTATGGACTGATTTCTTACAAACCCATGTATCAATTGAAGGTAGAGTAAATTACGTAGCTATAAAATTAAACCCTAGTGAACTTGATAAGTATTTAAAATTAATATCTGAAACTTATCCCGATGAAACCTGGAATAAAAATGAAGTTTTAGCATTTTGGATAAATGCCTATAATGCATTTACAATCAAATTAATAGTTGATAATTATCCTTTAAAAAGTATTAAAGACCTTCAAAAACCTTGGAATAAAAAGTTTATTAGAATTGGCACCAACACCATGACTTTAAACGATATTGAACATAGTATTTTAAGAAAAATGAATGACCCAAGAATTCATTTTGCTATTGTTTGTGCTTCTATTTCATGCCCAAAATTACAAAATGAAGCGTATTCAGCTTCCAATATAGAGTTACAATTAAAAAATGCTTCTAGAGAATTTTTATCAGATACTTTCAAAAACACTATCGGCATAAACAACCTTGAACTCTCAAAAATATTTCAATGGTATTCAAAAGACTTTAAACAAAATAGCTCTTTAATTGAATTTTTAAATCAATATACTACAATTGAAATTTCAGAAAATGCCAAGATTAAATTTAAAGATTATAACTGGAATTTAAATGAATAATATTTCAATCATAATCCCTATTCTTAATGAAGAACAAACAATAGGAAACCTGTTAAACTACCTATTGAAATCTTCATCTAAAGAATACATTAAAGAAATTATTGTGGTCGATGGCGGAAGTACTGATAACTCAATTGAAGCGGTCTCAAAATTCAAAAACATTATTTTAATTAGTTCCAAAAAAGGTCGTGCCAAACAAATGAATTTAGGTGCAGAAGTAGCTAAAGGGCCCATTTTGTATTTTTTGCATGCCGACTCCTATCCTCCTGAAAATTTTGATAAGTTTATTATTAATGAAATAGATAAAGGCCATGCTGCTGGTTGTTTTAAAATGAAGTTTGAAAGCAATCATTGGTGGTTGAAACTTATGGGCTGGTTTACTAAATTTCCCTGGCATATTTGTCGTGGCGGAGATCAAAGTCTTTTTATTACGAAAACTTTGTTCCATAAAATGGACGGTTATAATGAAAAGTATATTATTTATGAAGACAATATTCTCATTAAAAAACTATGTAATTTAAAACAATTTAAGGTCATACAAAAAGACATTAAAACTTCTGCACGACTATATAGAAAACATGGCATTTGGAAATTACAATACCATTTTTTAGTTATTCATATTAAGCATGCTTTTGGGACTTCGGCTGAAAATTTAAACGCCTATTATTTAAAGAATATAAACTAATATTCTGAATATATTTTTTTTATAATTGCCTCTACAGGTTTATTCTGTGGTGTAAACATGGAATTATTTTTACCACCTACTGATTCATTGTCATGAAACCATTTCCAAATAAATCCACCAGCAACCCAATCTTCATTCCAAAAGGTTTCCAAAAAAGCCTGTGTCGCATTATTTTGAGCTGTTAAATTAACCACAGTCATCTCTCTATCAGAACGCCAGGGTTCCTTACCTGTAAAATCCGTGCTTCTATATCCAAATTCAGTAAAAAGCACTGGCTTTTTAAATTTATCATAAATCCCTTTCATTTCAATTTTCCAATCTTTTAACCCATTTTTACAATCTTCAACAGTTGGAGTTTTTAAATTACTAACAGGAAAATATCCATCTACACCTATATAATCAAGCTCTTTCCAAAAAGGTGTCTTATTATATTCATTCCAATTAGCTGCATATGTAAGCTTGCCTTTATACACTTTTTTTATCTCTGAAATGAGATGCATCCAATAGATTGGACGTTTATCTATAAAGTTTTTTAATTCTGTTCCAATACAAAAAATATCAACATTAGTATCCTGGGCTAGTTTTGCATAATCAAGAATGTACATGGAATAAGAGTTTTCTAAATATTTCCAATCCTCTTCAGTATTCATATTTATATCACCTGTAAATTCTCCTCTCCAAACCCAAATTTGTGGTTTCATCATGATATAGATATCTTCCTTTTTTAATTCATTAATATATTGTTTAACACCTACTTTTGTTTCTCCAAACCACTGTCTTGAAGAATTATATTGAATTTCTGGATGAGATAAATCTCGGATAAACCCGAAGGGCATAACCGATGCATAATTAGCATTTATTCTTAAAACGGGTTTTATATTTTTAATGGTAATTGAATCTCTTGAAGCCACGTAACTTACACCGTTTATTTTTGATGAATTAATGCCTGTCATTGCACAGCCATATAGTAACCACAATAAACAAAATGTATAAATTAGTCTCATAAGTTTTAATTATTCTCTAAATTTAAAGAAACTAATGAAATGTCATTTAGATTTTAACAAATCTTGCGACTAAACATTTACTTGAAACCTTTTATGGAACACATTGTAATTATAGGAAATGGTATTTCGGGGGTGACAGCGGCACGACATATTCGCAAACGTTCCAATAAGCGCATTACAATTATTTCAGGTGAAAGCGATTATTTTTTTTCTAGGACAGCCCTTATGTATGTGTATATGGGACACATGAAGTTCGAACATACCCAACCCTATGAAAATTGGTTTTGGGAAAAAAATAAATTGGAATTGATACATGGTTTTGTAAATACTATAGACACTGAAACCAAAACGCTCCATTTTGAAACAGGTGATATTTTAAATTATGACAAACTAATTATAGCGACTGGTAGTAAACCCAATAAATTTGGATGGCCTGGACAAGATTTAAATGGTGTTCTAGGTATGTATCATAAGCAAGACCTAGAAAATCTTGAAGAACTGACATCCAATAACAAAATCTGTAAACGCGCCGTTATTGTAGGTGGTGGTCTGATTGGTGTTGAATTAGCCGAAATGCTGCATTCTCGCAATATCCCTGTTACCTTTTTAGTACGAGAATCCAGTTTTTGGAATACTATTTTACCCAATAGTGACAGTGAAATGATTACCCGTCATATTAAAAATAATGATATAGATATACGTTTATCATCTAATTTAAAATCTATTAATTCTGATGATAAGGGATTTGTGAAATCAGTTACAATCGAAGAAACAGGAGAGGAGATTCTCTGTGATTTGGTAGGATTAACTGCTGGTGTTTCTCCCAATATTAATTTTATTAAATCTTCGAATATAGAATTTAATAAAGGGATATTAGTAAACAAATACCTGGAATCAAATATTCCAGACATCTATGCTATTGGAGATTGTGCTGAACAACGCGAACCCATAGGCCATAGAAAATCGGTTGAAGCGGTTTGGTATACCGGACGAATGATGGGAGAAGTAGTTGCTCAAACCATTTGTGGTAAAAAAATAACCTATAACCCGGGGCATTGGTTTAACTCCGCTAAATTTTTTGATATTGAATATCAAACTTACGGATGGGTTTTTTCTAAGCCTAAAGAAAATCATGCGCATTTTCACTGGAGACATGAAGATAATACTAAATGTATTACAATTGAATACAACTCTATTACAAAAGAGTTTATAGGAATTAACACTTTTGGAATTAGGATGCGTCATGATATTTTTAATAAATGGCTGGATGAAAAACAGGATATAGATTATGTAATTCATAATTTAAAGGAAGCTAATTTTGACCCCGAATTCTATAGAAGATTCGAAAACGATATATTAACCACTTATAACAGTTTAGCTCAAAAATCATAAGATGGACCAGAAATTGGAAGAAAGTATGTCTTTAGTAAAACCAGAAGTATCCGATTTAACATGGGTGCAAAAAATTTCAGTGCTTATTGGAATTACTGGACTTTTTATTTTGGTTTTAGCGCTGTTCAATTATCAATTTCCTTATAAAAAATTAGTTTTATTCACATCTTTAGGCGCTATTACTTTAGGAACTGTTTTATTCTCTAATAATTTATATTTAAACAAATCAAAAGGCATAAAAAATAATGGGGTTTGGTTTAAGTCTATCTCTTCAAGAGGTGTTTTAGGCTGGATTACAGGTATTGTTCTCACTCTTTTCTATATAATATTATACTTTTTTCCAACCTTTTTAGGTCAGGGAATAAATGGAAATGCAAACACAGGATTAATTGCTTTATTCGATCCATTAAGTATTTTTTTAAATGGAAATCAAGCTAGTCAATGGTTTGTTTATGGCGCACTTTATACATTAGGTATTTTAATTTTTGGTTATAAGTTTATATTAAAATATCGACATAATCGATACCAACAATTAAGAACTGGCTCAGTAATGTTTTTTCAACTGTCTTTTGCATTTTTGATTCCTGAATTAATGTCCAAGTTAAATTCAGATACATTTAGCTTACCTTATTATGATTTAAAAAGTATTTGGCCGTTAAATTATAACAACTTTGAAAAATACAGAATTGACGAATTTATTAGTGCTGGAAACATAGGACTTACTCTTCTTTTTTTTGGGGTTATTTCTATTTTTATTATTACTCCAATTTTAACTTATAAATACGGGAAACGCTGGTATTGCTCTTGGGTATGTGGTTGTGGAGCTCTGGCTGAAACCGTAGGTGATTCATTTAGACAATTAAGTGATAAAAGACAGGTTGCCTGGACCATTGAACGCTGGGTAATTCATAGTGTTTTGGTGTTTGTTATTTTAATGACAACAGCTGTTATTTATTCCTATTTAGGGAATGACACCAGCAAATATTGGGTAACCAAAGAGGTTTTTCTAGCTTTGGTGGGTGGATTTTTATCTATTATTTTCGTTTTAACAATGATTTTCAAGAGAAAAGAATTAGGTAAAGATGCACTCTATGGTTCTATTGGTTATTTTATAATTGTTATATCGCTTATATTATTTCATTTTATTAATACTCGAACAAGTTTGTTTTTATTCAAACCTGAAACCTTGAGAACAACATACGGTTTTATTATAGGCTCTATGTTTTCTGGTGTTATTGGTACTGGCTTCTACCCCATTTTTGGCAATAGAGTTTGGTGTCGTTTTGGATGCCCCATGGCGGCCATTTTAGGATTTCAACAACGTCTGTTTTCAAAATTTCGAATTACAACCAATGGAGGTCAGTGTATTTCATGTGGTAATTGCTCTACCTATTGTGAAATGGGTATTGATGTGAGATCTTATGCTCAAAAAGGAGAAAACATTGTACGATCCAGCTGTGTAGGCTGCGGGATTTGTAGTGCTGTCTGCCCAAGAGGGGTTTTAAAACTAGAAAACGTAAATGTTAAAGGTCGTATTAACGTTCAGGGGGTTTTATTAGGAGACGATATCGATTTAATCGATTTATCAAAACGTTAAAAAATTCATAAATTATTGTACTTTTACAGTATGAAAGTTAATGCTTGATGTCCAAGATAAAAGTTATCATCCCTGCTTATAATGAAGAAAATTCTATAGCACGTGTTATTAATGATATCCCTAAATTTGTTGATGAAGTTATAGTTGTCAACAACAATTCAAATGACGACACGGCTAACAAAGCAGCAAAAGCTGGGGCAACTGTATTAACAGAATTAAATAAAGGCTATGGTTTTGCCTGTTTAAAAGGAATGGAGTATATATCCAATCAAAATAAAAAACCAGACATTATTGTTTTTTTAGATGGAGATTATAGCGATTATCCTGAAGAACTTGAACAATTAGTTGATCCAATTATCAATGATAATATCGATATGGTTATTGGGTCGAGAAATAAAGAACTGAGAGCAGCAAATTCTATGACACCACAACAAGTGTTTGGTAATTGGTTGGCTACTTTTTTAATGAAATTTATGTACGGTGCTCGTTTTACAGATTTAGGCCCATTTAGAGCTATAAAATATCAAAAGCTTCTAGATTTAAATATGCAAGACAAAACATATGGGTGGACAGTTGAAATGCAATTAAAAGCCCTAAAACATAAATTGACATATATAGAGATTCCTGTAAAATACAGACAAAGAATTGGGGTCTCAAAAGTGTCTGGTACAATAAAAGGTAGTATCTTTGCAGGCCTCGCAATATTAGGTTGGATTTTTAAATACAGTATTAAAAAATGATTTTTGTTCCTTTAAATATAGTTGGTGGTTACACCATCTCATTATTAATTATAGTTGTTTACACCATCTCATTATTACTCATTTTCATGTATGCTTTGGCGCAGCTTAACTTGTTATTTAATTATTTAAGCTCAAAAAAGAAATCTGAAAAACCGGAGGTCCTTGATTTTACTCATCCAGAAGAAATCCCTTATGTAACCATTCAATTGCCTGTTTACAACGAAATGTATGTAATGGATCGCTTATTAGACAATATTGCACTTATAGATTATCCAAAAGATAAATTAGAGATTCAAGTTTTAGATGATTCAACCGACGAAACAGTAAAAACTACTTTCGAACATATTGAAAAACTTAAAAAAACTGGTTTAGATATTAAACAAATAACTAGAGTTGATAGAACTGGTTTTAAAGCAGGGGCTCTTAAAGAAGGTTTAAAAATTGCAAAAGGCGAATTAATTGCCATTTTTGACTCAGACTTTCTTCCACAAAAAGATTGGTTGAAAAGAACCATTCCTTACTTTAAGGATGAAAAAATTGGCGTAGTACAAACACGTTGGGGCCACATAAACAGAAATTATTCGATTCTAACCAAAATTCAAGCTTTTGCGCTTGATGCTCATTTTACATTAGAACAAGTTGGAAGAAATAGCAAAGGGCATTTTATCAATTTTAATGGAACTGCTGGTGTTTGGAGAAAAGAATGCATTATAGATGCAGGAAATTGGGAAGGAGACACATTAACTGAAGATCTCGATTTAAGTTATAGAGCACAACTTAAAAATTGGAAATTTAAGTACTTAGAAAATGTTGAAACTCCTGCTGAACTTCCAATCATTATTAGTGCGGCAAGATCACAACAATTTAGATGGAATAAAGGTGGCGCTGAGAATTTTAAAAAAATGTTATGGCGCGTTTTAAAAAGTCCCAATATATCAACAAAAACAAAAATTCATGGTATACTACATCTTCTTAATAGCACCATGTTTTTAAACGTTCTTATTGTTGCTGTTTTAAGTGTTCCTATGCTTTTTATTAAAAATGAGTACGCTAATTTAAAACCATACTTTTATGTAATGAGTTTCTTTGTATTAAGTACCATTATTTTCTTTGGTTGTTATTGGATTATGTACAAAAACACTTATGGTAGTGGCATAAAAAACTTCATTAAATATATTGGAATGTTTTTTACATTTTTCTCTATTGCCATGGGCTTTTCATTACATAATTCCATTGCTGTTTTAGAAGGTCACTTAGGCAAAAAGAGCGAGTTTATTAGGACTCCTAAATTTAACATAAGCACATTAAAAGACAGCTGGAAAAACAATAAATACATCAAAAAAGGAATTTCAATAAATGTTATTTTTGAAGGCTTACTAATGCTATATTTTGCTTTTGGCATGTATAGCGCATTCATAGTAGGTAACCAAGGTGGCGACTTTGGTTTATTCCCTTTTCACTTAATGCTATTTATAGGTTTTGGCTATGTCTTTTTTAATTCAATTAGTTCAAAAGCCTAAATTATATATTTAGATATTATTTAAAAAGTCACATCCAAAACTATAATCTCGTTATTTCTATTGATAGCTACTTTAGTGGTAGTGCCCTTTTCAAACTTTCCTAGTGCCTTCATATAGCTCATCATATCTTCTATATCATTGTCTCCCATCTTGATCACGATATCTCCTTTTTGCATTCCAGCCATTTGAGCAGGTTTGTCTTCACTTACACCATCAATTCGCATGCCTTTACCATCGAATAAATAATCTGGAACAACCCCTAAAGTTACCTTAAAGGCTGGCACCTCTTGACTTTCATTTTTAGTTTTTCTAAAAGCAATTTTACCATCATCATTTAATTCCGTAATTATTGATAAAATATACTGTGAAATCACTTCCATTCCATCATAATTTAGTCTTTCAGCATCATCTGATGGTTTATGGTAATCTTCATGTTGTCCGGTAAAAAAATGCAGTACCGGAATATCTGCTAAATAAAATGAGGTATGATCACTTGGCCCCACACCAGATTCATGTTCCGCAATATTTAATGCTCCTTTATTTGCAAAAAGCACTTGCTTAAATATAGGTGAGGTTCCAACACCATGTACTGCAATAGTATTTTCACTGTTTAAACGACCAACCATATCCATATTTAGCATATAATCAACCTTTTTCAAATCAATTGATGGGTTCTTAACATAATAATTAGAGCCTAACAAACCCATTTCCTCTCCTGAAAATGCAATAAACAAATAATTATTAGTAGTGTTTACTCCTTTTAACTTTTTAATTAAATCTAACATAACAGCGACACCACTGGCATTATCATCTGCTCCGTTATGTATTTCAGGGTTTTCTCCTCGAAATAATGATCCTTCTATCCCCATTCCTAAATGATCATAGTGCGCACCAATTACAATTATATTTTCAGCATTATTATTTAAATAACCAATAACATTTGTTCCAGTTACTGTGCTGTCTTCGGATTTGCTAACATAATTAACATTACCGTGAGGGTCACTTTTATCTTTAAATGAAAATTCCTGAAAATACCCATTTACTCCCTTAGGCTCCAATCCCAAATCCTCAAATCTTTTAGCAATATAATCGGCTGCTAAAACCTCATAGGAAGTTCCTGTTTGTCTTCCATGAAGACTATCAGATGCCAATACTTTAACATCATCTTTCATCGACACTTCGATGGGTTGTACTTTTTTACAGGAAATAAATAAGGTTACTAAAAATAGAAGATAAATTGGTTTCATAAGAATGATATTTAATATTTGCAATAAAAAAATTCAATAACTATTAACTCAATAAACTAGAATGTTTATTTTTATATAAAAATAGTTTAAAAATGAAATTCATCATAATTATATCTAGTTTATTATGTCTTCTTTCTTGTAAAAATGACAAGGCAAACCAATCGAATAAAGAAACATCCAACACAACAACTGTTGAGATTACAAAAGACACCTTAATTTTCCCTGAAGAGAAACACTTCAAAGCTATTAAACAAATTACCTTTGGTGGTGACAATGCCGAAGCATATTGGAGCTTTGATGATAAGCAACTACTTTTTCAATCAAACTTTAAAAATTGGGGACTTAATTGTGACCAAATGTTTTTAATGAACAATGGTGACTCCTTTAAAGATTCTAAACCAAAGATGATAAGTACGGGTAAAGGAAGAACAACTTGTGCTTACTTTCTTCCGGATAACAAGCATTTTATTTATGCATCAACCCATTTAGTTGATGAAAACTGCCCGGATGTTCCTTTAAGAAAAAACGGAAAATATGTTTGGCCAGTTTATGATTCTTTTGACATTTTTATTGCCGACGTTGATGGCAATATAACGGGTCAGCTAACAAATCAACCTGGTTATGATGCCGAAGCAACTGTTTCTCCAACCGGTGATAAAATAGTTTTCACATCAACTAGAAGTGGAGATTTAGAACTGTACACTATGAATCTTGACGGAAGTAATGTTAAACAAATCACTAATGAATTAGGATATGATGGTGGCGCTTTCTTTTCTCCAGATGGAACAAAATTAATTTTCAGATCTTCAAGGCCTAAAACAGACGAAGCTATAAAAGCTTATAAGGATCTATTGGCTCAAGGACTAGTAGAGCCTACCGAAATGGAATTATACATTTGTAATGCAGATGGAAGTGACATGCGACAATTAACAAATTTAGGAAATGCAAATTGGAGTCCATTTTTTCATCCTTCAGGTAAAAAAATATTATTTTCTTCAAATTTTGAGGCTGAAAAAGGATTCCCTTTTAATTTATATATGATTGACCTTGACGGAAAAAATTTAGAACGTGTAACTCACAGTGAAACATTTGATGCTTTTCCTGTTTTTTCAAATGATGGTAAATATTTAGCCTTTTCTTCGAACAGAAATAATGGTGGTGGTCGAGATACCAATCTGTTTATCGCTGAATGGGTGGATTAAAAATAGCTTTTATTAAATAAACTTAATAACCTTTTGTTTTTAAAACGGTATAAATCATCTCTGTTTTTTGTTTTATTAACAGTCTTGTTTTATTTAAGTTTCTCCTATGATTTAAATCGAAATGACTATGTAAAACTAGTCACACTTTACACAGCCCTATTCGTACTTTTTTATAAACTCATTAAAATAAATACCAACAATTTTACTTTTTTGGCAATTTTAGCAATTGGTTTCAGATTGCTTTTTTTGTTTTCAATACCTAATTTATCTCAAGATTTTTATAGGTTTATTTGGGACGGACGCATGATTATTGAAGGCTTTAATCCTTATTTATTTACTCCAGAATCATTTATTATCAAAGGAATTTCTCCTGTTTTACAGGCACAGGAATTATATCTTGGTATGGGTGAATTAAGCGGAAGTCACTTTACTAACTACCCACCTCTTAATCAACTTTGTTTTGTTATTGCAGGATTACTTGCAGGTAAAAGCATTTTGGGTTCTGCCATCATTTTAAGATTAATAATAATTTTAGCTGATGTCGGTACTCTTTATTTCGGAAAAAAACTACTCGAAAAATTAAACCTCCCAATAAATACTATTTTCTGGTACATGCTTAACCCTTTTATCATAATAGAGCTTACCGGGAACCTTCATTTTGAAAGTGTTATGATATTTTTTTTAATTTGGAGTTTATACTTATATGAGGTCGGGAAATGGCAATTTTCAGCTATTGCATTTGCTTGTTCAGTATCTATAAAACTTATACCTCTCATATTTTTACCCCTGTTTTTTTATTCGTTTTTTAAAGGAGATAGCATATTTAAAAATTGGAAATCTAAATATTCAGAATTTAAAACCCTTATTAGTTTTTATAGTATTATAATTATTTTAAACATTTTATTTTTCATTCCTTTTTATAACCAAAACTTCATAAATAACTATACTCAAACTGTAGCATTATGGTTTCAAGATTTTGAATTTAATGCGAGTATATATTATATAGCAAGAGCGATTGGGTACCTGTTTAGAGGCTATAATGAAATTGATTTTATTGGAAAAATAATTCCTTCCATGATTATTTTATTTGTTTTATATATAGCATTTTTCAAAAAAAATAAATCTCTTAAAGAATTAATAACCAACATGCTTTTGGTATTATCATTTTACTTCTTTATGAGTACAACTGTTCATCCATGGTATATTGCTACCTTATTAATTTTATCACTATTTACCAAGTATAAATTCCCCTTAGTTTGGAGTTTTGCAGGCATAATTAGTTATATAGCTTATGCTAATTCAAACAATATTGAAAACCTTTGGGTTATTGGCTTAGAATATACCATTGTTTATGGTTATCTAATTTGGGAGGTGTATATAAAAAAGGCTACCATAAAAGTAGCCTAAATATTGATTTCTATAGCTTTTTATAACTTTTCAAGTTTCAAAAGGGTATGAATTATATTTTCATCTTCATAACCATCAGAGTCTTTAGTTACAATGGTATCTGTCTTATATGTAACCTTAAATTTAGTTCCTATAAATAAATCTGAATTTAAATCAAATTCATTAGAAACTGCTTCCTCAACCTTTTGAAATGTTAACGTATATTCATCTCCATTATCATGTATTGAAATAAAATTATAACCATAATCTTCATGGCCATCATATGTTCCCTCTACAGTTATAGTTTCTTGGCTAACCACAAAAGGCGTTACAGTCTTAAATGAAGTAAATGAAAATAAAGGGATTATAAAAAAGACAGCAATAATAAAATAAAGTGTTTTCATTTGTATTTAATTTTGTTTTAAGTGTACTTAAAAAATACTACAATCAACTCGTCGTAAAATTTTTAAAGAATTTTTATGTTGTGTTCAGAAATTTGCCACGTCAAGTCTGAAAAAGCTTTTAGTAAAATCTGGTAGATTTTATGTGTGGTAAGAGCTATTTATTTTATTAAGCTTTAAATATGTCTTTGGATTCTTTAAATGTCTTAAACTCTAGCATATAACCATTAGGGTCCTTCACGAAAAAGGAAGCATGTTCCCCTAATTGATCTTTAAGATACGTTGATTCGGTTACTAAGTCTAATTCAAACCCTTGAAGTTTAGTATAAACTTTATTCCATGAATCAACATCAACAATAACACCAAAATGAAATGATGGTAATATTTTACCTTCAAAAATATAATTTGGGTTATTAAAATTGAATTTTTTAGCCTTAATAAATGTCAATTGATGGCCGAACAAATTTATATCAATCCAGTTTTGAGTATTTCTACCATAAGTAGCACCAATGTTATTTACATAAAAGCTTTTTGTTTCTTTTACACTTAAACAAGGTAATGACATGTGAAATGGTGTATTCATATAAATATTAATTAAAGTGATTTCAAACTTTCTATTCTGTAAATTACAAAATCATCATCAGAATCTTCAATAATTTCAATAAAAGATACTTTGAATGATTTACCAATTAGATTTTTATCATTTTTTAAATCAAATTGCTTTAATACTCTAGGGTGCACCTCTTCAAAAACCATTTCTTCACCACTTTCAAACAAAAACTTAAAATACCCGTCTTTGTATGATATAAAAACAGCCTCAATCATGTCAAAACATAATTTAATCCATATCCATTTCTTCCGAATCCTCCTCTATTTCAATTTCAGGATCTTGGATAGCTTCAGGATCATCACTGTCAAAATCTTCGTAGTCATCTTCATCATAGTTTTCCATGGTTTT
>JAHEDS010000129.1 GCA_024641135.1 Flavobacteriales bacterium | reverse complement strand
ATTGCTTCATTATAGTTATTCCCTTTTGTTGTAAAAGAAATCATCCCTCCATAATCTTTCATTTGAGATTTTGCAATAAGATGATTCGGGTGATCCTCAAATCCAGGCCAATAAACCTTTTCAATTTTTGGATGATTCTTTAAAAAAGTGGCGACTTCTCTCCCGTTTTCACAATGGCGTTGCATTCTAACATGAAGTGTTTTTATACCTCTTAAAACCAAAAAACTGTCTTGAGGTCCACAAATAGCCCCACTAGCATTTTGAATAAAATATAATTTATCGGCTAAAGCCTTATCCTTTACAACAAGTGCTCCCATTACCACATCACTGTGTCCGCCAAGATATTTAGTTGCTGAATGCATAACAATATCGGCTCCCAAAGCCAGAGGCTGTTGTAAATAAGGTGTCGCGAATGTATTATCAACAGCTAAAAGCACATCATGTATTTTTGAAATTGCTGATATTGCTTTAATATCAACAATATTCATCATTGGGTTCGTAGGCGTTTCAACCCAAATTAATTTTGTGTTTTTATTAATATAAGATTCAATATTTGAAACATTATGCATGCTAATAAAATGAAATTTTATACCAAAATCTTGAAATATTTTAGTGAATAACCTGTATGAACCACCATATAAATCATTTGTTGAAATCACTTCATCTCCAGGTTTTAATAATTTCATAACGGCGTCAATAGCTGCAAGCCCCGAACCGAAAGCTAAACCATAGTTGCCATTTTCAATACTTGCAAATGCGCTTTCTAAAGCATGTCGTGTTGGGTTATGTGTTCTGGAATATTCATAGCCTTTATGTCCTCCAGGTGTTGATTGGGCATAAGTGCTGGTTTGATAAATTGGCGGCATTACAGCTCCGTAAGCTAACTCATGCTCTTGACCTCCATGAATCGTTTTGGTGTTGAATTTCATTATAACAAGATTTTTACAAATGTAGTTTTTAATTCGGTGTATTCAAATGCAATAATTATCTTTATATAGGTAAAAATAGAATCTATGCAACACACTAATTACATTCTATTAATTTTCTGTTTTATTCTGTTCAATAATTGTAAAGAAGAGGAAACACTTTCTTTTGTAGAGGTTAACATGACTACAGAAAACAACTCCTCTGTTGAAATAAATATTCCAGTAGCTGTTGGTGATCCCATTATCTCAAATACTATAAACTCTGAAATAACTCATGTTGTTATAAGTGAATTACACCTTGGAGAGACAGAGAATATCACTTCCAAATCCATTGAGGAAAGTATTGATTCATTCAACAAAGAATATAGTGATTTTATATCTGATTTCCCTGATAGTTCCCAAGTCTGGGATGCCGAAATTGATGGAGAGGTTATTTATCAAACTGATACCATTGTAAGTCTTTCCATAACTTCATATGTAAATACCGGAGGAGCTCATGGCATATTACACATTTACTTTTTAAATTTTAATGCGTCAACAGGAAAACGCATTCCTAACAGCAACTTGTTTTATGACATTAATGCCTTTAAAGCTATTGCAAAAACATATTTTGACAAGGCTATAATGGATAAAAGCACCCTTTTTGAAAAAGATAATTTCACCTTACCAGTAAATATTGGATATACCGAAGAAGGTCTTAATTTAACTTATAATGTTTATGAAATAGCTCCTTATTCCACAGGCCTTATAGACTTTACAATTCCATATGAGGTAGCGGATGATTATTTAATTTTTAAGGGCTCGATATAAGGCCATGATATATCCTAAATGCATGCCTTCGTGAAACAAAATAAACTCAAAAGCCTCATCAATATTAGTTAAGGTATTACCTGTTGTAGAAACCGTATATTCATGGAAATTTATAAAAGCATTGTTATTGAAATCTTCTTTTGTTTTTTCAATTGTAGTAAACAATAATTGTTTTATTTCATCCACTTCATGTTGTTCAACATTGCCATCAGGTTTGGTGTCTTTCATATATTTAGCTATCATCGATTCGCCAACTATCATTGGCAAACCAGATAGTTTATATGCTAATAGTTGTTGAGTAACGACGACATGACCAATATTCCAAATAATATTATTATTAAACCCTTCAGGGATTTTATTTAACTCTTCTAAAGAGGATTTTTCTAAAAATTTATTCAAATATTTTCTTGTATTTACAAGTACTTCTAATGAAAAATGCATATCGTTTATTTTTAGATAAATATACTTTTAAATACTATAATTCCTTTATTTTGCTTTAAATTATATTAAAACGAATAAATGAAAAAGGTTTATTACTTAAAAACATGTAGTACTTGCGTTAGAATTTTAAAAGAATTGAATCTCTCTTCAGATTTTATTTTGCAAGACATTAAAACAGAAGAAATAACAGTAAAACAATTAGAAGAATTGAAACAACTTGCAGGAAGTTACGAAGCCCTGTTTAGTAAAAAAGCCAAACTTTATAAGGAGATGGATTTAAAAAATCAATCTTTAGGAGAAAGAGATTTTAAACATTACATTTTGCATCATTACACATTTTTAAGCAGACCTGTGGTTGTTTTTAATAATGAGATATTTATAGGAAATTCGAAACTAGTAGTTGAAACGGCTAAAAAAGCTATTCATAATATTGAATCTAAGTAACCCTTAAATTGATTAAATCCATTATTTTTACAGTACATTATAAATCGCCAATCATACCTAAACAAATAAAACAAAACTCCCTATAAAATGAAAAATTGGTTTTTAACAAGTAGTTTGATTCTTTCCCTTTTATCCACTGCCTTTTCTCAACAATTGAAATCTCCTGATGAAAATTTGTCGATGGATTTTAAGTTGTTAAATGACGGAACTCCATCCTACAATTTAACCTATAAAGGAAAGGAAGTTATAAAGCCAAGTAAACTTGGATTGGAATTAAAAAATGATAAGGTTTCTCTGTTAAATGGCTTTTCAATAACCGATACAAAAACCGTCACTTTTGATGAGACATGGCAACCCGTTTGGGGAGAAGTCTCCAACATAAGAAATCATTATAACGAAATGGCGATTACTTTGAATCAAACCGAAACCGAAAGACAAATGATTATTCGTTTTCGATTATTCAATGATGGCCTTGGTTTTAGATATGAATTTCCTGCACAAAAAAATCTTGTTTACTTTATTATAAAAGAAGAACATACTCAGTTTGCTATGACAGGGGATCATACTGCCTTTTGGATAGCAGGAGATTATGACACACAGGAATACGATTACACTACTTCAAAATTATCTGAAATTCGTGCGTTACATGATGGATCTATAAGCGATAATGCATCACAAACACCTTTTTCTCCAACGGGTGTACAAACAGCTTTAATGATGAAAACAGCTGAAGGTATTTATATCAATCTACACGAAGCTGCTTTGATTAATTATGCCTGTATGCATTTAAATTTAGATGATAAAAACATGGTTTTTGAGTCTTGGCTAACACCCAATTCAAATGGTGACAAAGGACAGATGCAAGCCCCTTGTAATACGCCCTGGAGAACTATTATGGTAAGTGATGATGCGAGAGATGTTTTGGCTTCAAAAATTACATTAAATTTAAACGACCCTTGTAAAATTGAGGATACTTCATGGATAAAACCAGTAAAGTACGTAGGCGTTTGGTGGGAAATGATAACTGGTAAAAGCTCTTGGTCTTACACAAACGATTTCCCTTCAATACAATTAGGTATAACGGATTATTCCAAAGCTCAACCAAATGATACCCACGGTGCAAATACAGAGCATGTAAAAGAATATATTGATTTTGCTGCTGATAATGGTTTTGACGCCGTTTTAGTAGAAGGCTGGAATGAAGGTTGGGAAGACTGGTTTGGCCACGCAAAAGATTATGTTTTTGATTTTGTTACGCCATACCCTGATTTTGATGTGAAAGGCATTCATGAATACGCAAAATCTAAGGGTGTGAAAATGATTATGCACCATGAAACCTCTGCTGCTATTAGAAATTATGAGCGCCATTTAGATCAAGCTTTTCAGTTTATGAAAGACAATGGTTATGATGCTGTAAAAACAGGTTATGTTGGAAATATAGTACCCGTTGGAGAATATCATTACAGCCAGTGGACTAATAATCATTACCAATATGTGTTAGAAAAAGCTGCTGACTACCAAATTATGATTAACGGACATGAAGCAGTTAGACCAACTGGAATTTGTAGAACCTATCCAAATTTAATCGGAAATGAATCCGCAAGAGGCACTGAGTTTCAGGCTTTTGGCGGGTCAAAATCAAACCATGTAACCATTCTTCCTTTTACGCGATTAATTGGTGGTCCTATGGATTATACGCCTGGAGTTTTTGAAATGGATATAAGCAAGCTGAATCCTAATAATGATTCTCATTGCAATAGCACATTGGCCAACCAACTGGCCTTATACGTTACCATGTACAGCCCATTACAAATGGCAGCCGATTTACCCGAAAATTACAATCGTTTCCTTGATGCATTTCAATTTATTAAAGACGTAGCCATTGACTGGGATGACAGCAAGTATTTGGAAGCTGAACCGGGCCAATATATTACTGTTGCAAGAAAAGAAAAAGGCACTAATAATTGGTTTATAGGAAATGTAAATGGTGAAGCGCCTAGAGAATCAACTATTAAATTAGATTTTTTAGATAATGGTAAAAAGTATGAAGCCACTATTTATGCAGATGCAAAAGATGCCCATTATAAAACTAACCCTCAAGCTTATATAATTAAAAAACAAACAGTTACAAATAAAACAAAATTGAAACTTTTATCAGTTTCAGGGGGTGGATACGCTATTAGTATCATTGAAAAAAATTAGTAATTTTTTAAATTTTTTGGCTCCATAGTTCAAGGGATAGAACAAAAGTTTCCTAAACTTTAGATCCAGGTTCGAATCCTGGTGGAGTCAC
>JAHEDS010000128.1 GCA_024641135.1 Flavobacteriales bacterium | reverse complement strand
AAGGTTACAGAGGTATTAAGAACAGAATTATCTGAGCTTATAAATTCTAAAACAAAATTTTGTATTTCCATTGGAGGAGAGTCCGGTTGTGGTAAAAGTAGTTTGGCTTATGCTATTCATAAAGATTTAGAACATCAAATAGGGTTAAAAGGGTTTGTGTTTCATGGTGATGATTATTTTAAATTACCCCCAAAGAGCAATCATGATGCGCGAGTAGCTAATATTAGTCATGTTGGTGTTAGTGAAGTTGATTTAGAGGCTTTGGATTCCAATCTATATCAATTCATAAATAATGAAACAAAAATCAAAAAACCTCTTGTAAATTATTCTCAGAATTCTATAGGTTATGAGCTTGTAGATGCTTCAGATTTTGATTTTTGTATTGTTGAAGGTGCTTATGCTAGTTTATTAAAAAGACCTGATTATAAAATATTCATGAATTTAACCTATATTGACACGAAGAAAAACAGGTTAAAAAGGTCTAGAGATATTATGAATGATTTTAATGAGCAAGTGTTAAACATTGAACACTTGATTATTAAAGGCCATAAAGCGTTATCTAATATGGTTATCGATAAAACTCTAAACATTAAAATCCAATAAATTTATACAATGAAGTTAACTAAACCGACCTTATCTTTTTGGCAAATTTTAAATATGAATGTTGGATTTTTGGGCATTCAATATAGCTTTGGTTTACAGCAAACTGCCATAAATCCAATATTTTTATATTTAGGTGCGCCGGAAGACATGTTACCCATATTGAATATTGCGGGACCTGTAACAGGGTTAATTATTCAACCTATTATTGGAGCAATGTCCGATAAGACATGGTCAAATCGTTGGGGAAGACGTAAACCTTATTTTTTAATAGGGGCTTTACTAGGAAGTTTATGTTTATTTGCTTTTCCTCATAGTCCCGTACTTTGGTTTGCAGTTGGCCTATTATGGATTCTTGATGTTGGTAATAATATGGCTATGGAGCCTTACAGAGCCTTTGTGGGCGATAAATTACCTGAAAAGCAATTGAGTTTAGGATATCAAATGCAAAGTCTTTTCGTTGGGGCTGGTATTTTATTAGCCAATGGCTCTATAGTATTGTTTCAATATTTGTTTGGGGCTGAATCTGTAGAAGAAGCCGGTACGATTCCTCAATGGCTATATTACTCCTTTTTTATTGGAGCTTTTCTTTCGTTAACAACTATATTATGGTCTGTTTTAAAAACGCCTGAAATTCCCCCATCGGAAGAAGAATTAGCCGAAATAAATCATATTAAATCATTGCCATTTGGTCAAAGAATTTCTAAACCTTTTTTAGAAATTGTCGACGCTATAAAAGAGATGCCAAAATTTATGTGGAAGATTGCTGCGGTGTACTTATTTCAGTGGTATGCACTTTTTATTTATTGGCAATTTACTACGCCATTATTTAAGCATACCTTGGGTTACACTACTTCAGAAGCAGCATCACAAGCTGCAAAAATGAGTTTAACATACAATACTGTTACAATGTTAGTAGCACTTGCATTAGTGCCCTTAACCCTTCGTTTTGGAGGGAAAAAAGTATATGCCTTAAGTTTAATAGGTACAGCTGTTGCGCTGTTTTCAATACCCTATATTTCAGATCCTAACCTTGTTTTAGTTCCTATGATTTTATTTGGTATTGGTTGGGCTGCTATGATGGGTATTCCATATACTATGGTTTCTAAAATTGTACCGCAGGAACGACGTGGTGTTTATATGGGAATTTTAAATATGATGATAGTTATACCTATGTTTATTCAAACCTTGTCTTTCGGTCCTATTTATAAATATTTATTAGGAGATAATGCTGTTAATGCTATGTTATTTGCTGGAACTTTCTTTGTAATTGCCGGTGCTTTAGCAATGCGTTTAAGAGTCCCTAAATCTGAAAATGATAGTGATACAGTCGTTATGCCAGGAGGTGGCGGTCATTAATATTATAAAAATAGGAAAATGAATAATCTAGGAATTAAAATATCAATTTTTTTAAACTATTTTGTCTTCGCTATTTTACTTAATAGTGTTGGAATAGTTATTGCAAAATCAATAAATGTGTATCACGTAAGTGAATCTCAAGCCTCACTTTTAGAAGCTTTTAAAGATTTGCCAATTGCCATCGTCTCTTTTCTTGTAGCTTCATTTTTACCAAGATTTGGCTATAAAAAAGCGATGTTAACAGGTTTAGCTATTGTGTTTTTTGGCTGTTTGATTATGATATTTGGGAATACATTTGTGTATACCAAAATATTATTTCTTTCGATAGGGGTTAGTTTTGCTCTCATTAAATTATCCGTATATTCATTAATTGGTGTTGTTACTTCAACTAAAAAAGAACACTCTTCTTTAATGAGTTCGATTGAAGGGTTTTTTATGGTAGGAATAGCTTCTGCATATTTTATTTTTCCAGCTTTTTATTCTGATACAAATGAAAATGCCTGGTTAAATGTTTATTATTTACTTTCAGGGTTAATAGTTATTTCCTTCATTTTTTTACTTTTTTCTAAAATTGAATATGAAGTTGAATCTATTGGATCTAGTTTAAAGGAAGATTTAACGCGGTCTTTAAAACTAATAATTGTCCCTTTGGTGTTGGTTTTTTTAGCCTCTGCATTCTTTTTTGTCATGATAGAACAAGGCATCATGACCTGGCTTCCAAGATTCAATGAAAAAATATTTCAATTTAGTACAACCTTAAGTGTACAAATGGCCAGTATTTTAGCACTATCATTAGCTTTAGGAAGATTTCTAGCAGGATATTTATCTAAATATATGTCATGGGTTACACTTGTAATAATATGTATAATCATTTCTGGAGCCATACTATTGAGTGTATTGCCACAACTTAAAGTAGATTTAGATGCTTTGGCAGAGATAAAGAGTTTGTCAGATGTTCCAATGTTAGGGTTTATACTGCCGTTAATCGGGTTGTTTATTGCACCTATATATCCCTTGTTAAATTCAACAGTTCTTAGCTCTTTACCTAAGAACTTACATTCTCCAATGTCTGGACTAATCATCATATTTTCGGCATTAGGAGGGACTTTAGGCTCAAGAATTGTAGGAGAATTGTTTGAAAGTATTGGCGGTGCAAAGGCCTTTTATTTCCTATTAATTCCTATGGTTTTATTAATAGTTTTTGTATTGTTAATTGATAGAATATCGAAGAAAAATATTTTGAAAGAATCATGATTTTAGAAGTTAATATCGAAGCATGTTTAACCCAACTTCTTTCTCAAGAAGATACCGATAACGATAAAAAAATCACCATTGAAGATAAAGGGCCTAAATCATTTCAATTGACTTCTAATTCGGGAGAATCATATACAATTAATGGGACGTATCATCTTTCTAATTTACTTCAGGAATTAGTCATTTCTAAAAATAAAGGTTTAGACATAGCTTCAATTAATACGGCAGTAATTGAAGAAAAACCAGTAGACAGAGTTTCTAAGATGATAAAAGAGTATTACTGGAACGGTCTTACTCGAACAATGGATGAAAAGGGTATTATTAGTCTTATTCACGATACAAAAAATGAATCTTTAGCTTCTGATAAACTGCGTATTTATGTCCCTTTTCAGGACGTATTTGCTTTTAATTATTATCATGCTTTAGAAAGTAAGATTCCTGTTGAAACTATTAAACTTCCTGAAAAAATTACACCAGAGTATGTGAAGTCAATAAATAAATTGCCAGGTATTTTAGCATTAAAACTGGAGACAGTTAATGGGCAAACAAAAGGCCTGCCATTTGTAGTTCCTGGAGGCCGTTTTAATGAAATGTATGGTTGGGATAGTTATTTTGAATCGGTTGGGTTATTAATTGATGGAAAAGTAGATTTAGCAAAAGGGATGGCTGATAATTTTCAATACGAAATTGAACATTACGGAAAAATTTTAAATGCGAACAGATCCTATTATTTAACCCGAACACAACCACCATTTTATAGTAGTTTAATTCGAGAAGTCTTCGAAATAATCAAAGATAAAAAGTGGTTACAAAGCCATCTAAAAACAGCCATTAAAGAATATGAAACTGTTTGGATGGTTGAAGGAAAAAGACTTGCTGAAAACGGACTGAATCGATTTCTTGCTGAAGGATTAGGGTTTCCACCCGAATGTGAAGTAGGGCATTTCGATTCTATAATTAAACCTTTTTCAGATAGTGCTAAAATATCTATACGCGAATATGAAAAAGCTTATGCAGATGGACATATTGTTAACAAAGAATTAGATGCTTATTTTGTTCATGACAGAACGGTGCGCGAATCGGGTCACGATACCTCCTATAGAATTGAAGGTATTTGTGCCGATTTAAATGTGGTGGAATTAAATGCCATGTTGTATAAATATGAAACAGATTTTAGTTATTTAATACAACAAGAGTTTGCAGGTGTTTTTGATCAATTTACAACGAGTTATTGGGATGAAAAGGCAAAAATTAGAAAAGGCTTAGTCAATAAATACCTATGGAATGAAGAGGCAGGTTTGTATTTTGATTATAATTTGAAGACCAAATCACAATCAAATTTTGTTGCTGCTACAACGTTGGCACCGCTGTGGGCAAATCTTTGTTCAGAGGAACAAGCACTTCGGATTATAGAGAAAGCCATTCCGGCACTTAAAGAAAAAGGGGGCATAGCAGGTTGTACAAAAAGAAGTAGAGGAGACATAAATATAACCAGACCGCAACGTCAATGGGACTATCCCAATGGTTGGGCACCGCATCAAATGATGATCTGGAAAGGCTTATTCAACTATGGATTTATTAATGAAGCACAGGAATTAATTTACAGGTGGTTATTTATGATTACCAAAAATGCTGTAGATTATAATGGCACGATTCCAGAAAAATACGATGTGGTTGAAGCCACACATAAGGTATTTGCTGAGTATGGTAACGTAGGAACTGACTTTGAATATATAACCCAGGAAGGTTTTGGAT
>JAHEDS010000057.1 GCA_024641135.1 Flavobacteriales bacterium | reverse complement strand
TCATCACTATATGTATAACCGCCTGATCCACCTGTTCCAACTAATTGCACAGAACCATCAGATAATCCATTACAACTTACTTGTGTCGGTGTAGCCGTAACTACTGGATTGGTTATTGGATTGACTGTGATAATATTTGAAACTGATTGACATCCTCTAGCATCGGTAATTTGGAATTGATACGTTGCAGCAGTAGACGATGTGTATACAAATGGAGAGCCAGTTGCTCCTAATGAACTGTAAGCCCCACCATTTATGGATACAGAATAAGTAAAAGGTGAATAACCTCCGGTTATTGTACTTGTTATTACTGCATCTGGTGACGCTGAGCAATCTAACTCTTTTGTTAAAACACTATTTACAGTTACCTGTGGCGCAATAGTTTGTGCTGGTAAAGTAACAGCACAACCATAGGCGTCTCTAACTATAATAGTATAATTCCCAGGTGTTAAATTTGAAAATATATTACTAGAACCAAATGGCCCTCCGTTGATATTATATTCATAAGGTGTAATTCCTCCAGCGGCAGTCACTTCTAGTGTTGCCCCATTCACAGGGTCAAAACAATAATCCGATGTTACAGCTATTGAAGCTGTTGGTGCAAGTGGAGTACTTAAACTAAATGTTATTGTTTCTACGCAACCTTTTGAGTCAGTTACTGTTGCTATATAAGTTCCTGGCTGTGATAAATTTGAAAACGTATTACTTCCTTGAGCTGGCAATACTGTGGTGTCTGGTTGTGTAAGTGTATAACTATTTCCACCCCAACCTCCAGTAACATTAATTACCACACTACCATTTGCATTACAAGTAAGTGGTGACACAGTTGTTGTTAAACTTAAAGCCGCAGCAGGTGCATCTATAGTAACAGAAGCTGTTGCTTGACAATTTGTGGTTGTATCAGTTATTACTATGGTATATGAAGCTGCTGCTAAACCTGATAAATTGATTGGTGAAGTTCCTGCTATAGTAGCGCCGCCATTAATAGTATATGTAAATCCTGATGAACCAGAAACTGTAAATCTTGCAGTTCCATCTGAGGCCCCAAAACAAGAGATATCATTAATCTTTTGACCTACAACTGTCAATGCTGGTAATGGTACAATAGTGTAAGATTCGCTATAAGTACAATCATTTGTGTCCTTTACTTCAAAAGTATATGTACCAGGCGCTAATCCTGCAAAACTTGTTGAAGCTTGGTAAGCTGTTGCAGAAGCTACTGGAGAAATTATACGATATTGTAAAGTACCTACTCCACCAGTTGTTCCGGTAATCGTAACATTTGAAAGATTGGTTGGACAAGTTAAAGGCGAATTACTAAATGTTAAATCTGTTGGAGGATTTAAAGGTGCAATATTAATGGTATTAGTTGTTACTGTACATCCATTAATATCTCTTATGGTAACTGTATAATTTCCATTAGTTAAACCCGAAAACGTGTTTCCTAATTGAAATGTTACACCATCAATACTATAAGTATATGGTCCATTTCCACCCGAAACTCCAGAAACAGAAATCGTTCCATTAGTCGTACAAGTATATGGTGTCGTTAGGGTAGAAGTTCCAATGATTGGATTAGTTGAATTAATAGTTATGGATTGAGGTGCAGATAAACACACGTCTGTTCCATAAGTATATTCAACCACAACGTCATACGTTCCGGCAACTAAACCATTAAAAATAGGCGAATTAACGAAGGTTGTGCCATTATTAATACTATAACGTAAACTACTTCCGTTAGTGTTAGTAACGTTAACACTTATCGACCCTGAATTAGGAGCATCCGCACATAATACATCAAGTTTTGTAATATTAAATG
Source organism: Flavobacteriales bacterium (assembly GCA_024641135.1). Lineage (GTDB taxonomy): Bacteria > Bacteroidota > Bacteroidia > Flavobacteriales > Flavobacteriaceae > Yeosuana. The sequence goes on along the minus strand of JAHEDS010000057.1, from coordinate 16,736 downwards.
CAGGTGGTGGTGTAGCATTTACTGTAATAGACGTTGTTGCACTACACTTGTTAGCATCAAATACAGTTATTTCATACAATCCCGGTGTTGTTACAACAACCTCAGGTACATCCTGAAAATCAGTTGTACTATTTATATAATAGAGGTACGGTGGTGTGCCTCCTACAGGATTAATAGTAATTTCTCCATCAATACAAGTTAATGGCTTTGTAATTGCAGAAGTGACAGATAATAATGGTGGATCAATAATTGTAATATCATCAGAGAAAGTACAACCATCATCTGTGGTTACATTAACAGTATAGGTTCCAGGATTTAGGTTAGCAAATGTATAATCGCTCGCCATTATTGGTCCTACGCTATTAATTAATGTTGCACCTTGATAAATACTAAAATAATATTGAGGTAGAGCATCATTAGCTGCAATAATAACGTTACCCTTTCCACCATTACAGTATGGAGGAGTAACAATTGTAGAAACCGTAAAATTTCTTTGTCTTACATAAACACTTGGTGTTTCAAAAATACATGGATTAGTATCAACTCCAATTTGTCTAATATATACAGTATAAAAATTAGGAGTATTAATAGAAAACACATTTGATAACTGATATGGACCACTAGGACTCAAACTATATTCATAGCCATTAGGTACACCACCTACCGTAATTTCTCCACTAGTAGTACATAAAATATCTTTAACTGTGGCCGTTGGATTCAATAAGTTTTGAAAAACATTAAAATAAAAAATACTATAGCATCCACCAGTATAGTTTAAAATAACTCTAAACTGACCTGAAGTATTTGCCGTATAGTTTGCACCAGATGCTATTTGATTCCATGTACATGAAGTATTTTCATTAGCACAGTCATTAATAGTTGTAGCGGCACAACTTGTTTCATCTAATTTCTCCCATATAATTGATGCGGCATCACTGATACCAGTATTAATTGCACGTGTAGCATTAGCACCGCACAAAAATATATTGGGTAGTTTCTTTCCATCATTTGGACAGATAACGACTTCATCAGCGAATGGAATAACTGGATTTGTAATGGTATTACCATAAGGAATAACTGTTATCTCTTCATCGATAGAAATACAAGTTGCCGAAGCAGTGTCACGTACATAATAGGTCCCAACATTATTTACAGTTATGGATTGCCCGGTACCAATTACTGGGGAACCAGAAGGGCTTGTTGACCACGAATAAGTATCATAACCACTAGCAGCAGTTAATACTACACTAGAACCACATAGAACCTCATTTCGTTGGAATTGACAATTTGATATATTTACTAAAAAATTAGTAGGCTGTGGCGTTAAGAAACAATCATCAGATGAAAGACTTCCTTTGTCCTGTACTAATGTGTTATTAACTATACCACTATATGTTGCAAAAGCTTGATTTTTAATTTCATTTGAACAAGCATCACTTAAGTCATAACAATCAGGAACTATTTGTACAGCAAGACGTATTACAAATTTGGGGTCATTAATTTCCGCAGAAGCATCAGGGATTTTAAAAATGATAGTTCTAGTAACTGGGTCATAAGATTGAACCGTTGCTCCCCCAGAATTACTTAAATCAACACCTGTTAAAGGGTCAAAAATAACATTATTCGGAAGTATATCTTTAATCGTAAATCCAGTAACATTGTCATTGCCAATATTTTGATAATTTATTTCATAAAACAATTTTTGACCTAAAAAAACATCAGCGCCATTTATTTCGTTTCCTGAGGCATCTTTTACAATTTTGATAAGTTCAATATCTGGCGAAATAATATCTACCGCAAAAGCACTAAAATAGAAAAATAAAGGATCTGCTTGCCCTTTAGCAACCTGTAAGACAAAAGTTGCTGAAGAAACATTGTTTTTAATATATTGAGGTTGCGCATTTTTTATCTCTAAAAAACCAGTATCAAAACCCAATGTATTTGTTCCAGCAGGGTTTCTTGGATATGAAACACCATTGGTGTTTTCTATAATGGATCCAAAAAATTTATTGGCAGGTCTTAATGGAGTAGTCACTTCTTTTCCGTTTATTTCCAGTTTTGTCGCCCTTTTAGTTTTATCACCATCCAAAGTAGCATAAGCAAACTGTAAATCTACTGGTCCAGACTGTGGTGTTGTAAATCCTACTACAGGTACCTCTTCATAATGTCCAGTATATATATGTCCAAATCCATCAAAAGTTGTAAATGATTTTGTATTTAGATTGGGGTCTTCATAAATCACAACTAGAGTCCAACCTGCGGCCAATCCCGTAGAATTATTAAAACCCAAACTTGAAGTTATATTAGCAACTGTATAAGTCCCATCAAGATTAGTCAAACCATTTAACGCACTTGTTACATCTGCATAGCAGGCGTACGGTGTATTAGGTGGTTCAGACGCTCCAGCTGGTATCGGGCTCACTATTGCATCATAAACAATCTCTCCATTTATATCAATATAAGTAGCACTTCCTGGAACTTTAAACTTTACTTTATTAATATTAGCTCTACTTCCATTTTGAAGTAACGCCGACCAATATAAACCAGCATAAGCAATTCTATAACAAGTAGTAGCACTACCGTCACTTTGCGGTGGCAAAACAAGATCTGCACTACTAGAACTAAATGTAGAAGGATCACTATCTATATCAACGTATTGCATTGATATATCCTGATTATCTTTTGTATTATCATTAAAAGGAAGATTATTTTGACTAAGAATATTGTTACCAACCACAAGCATTCTTCCTTTAGTCTCTATCGTTTCCCTTATTGAAAAAGGTTTAAAGGTTTGTGCTATAGTACTAAAACTTAACAAAAAACATACGAGAGCTATGTTTAATTTAAAAAAGATTGATCTTTTCATTATAGACTATTTATTATTTTATTTATCCTTTTTAGTAAATCAAAAAGAAACATTATTTGAGTAACTTCCCCTAAAACTTAGATTATTTGTAGGTATTATACTACCTTATATTTGTTTAATCTAAATTTAATGTATTTTAATCGGATAAATATCGTAAAATATTTCTAATAAACATAAAAAAAATAGAAAAAATATGCATTTCATCTATTTTTTTTGCGTTTTAACGATGTTTGATTGTTTTTATAAGAAGATTTTATTTACAAAACAAACAATATAAAAAATCTTAATTTTCTATTTTAACAATAGACATTTTACTATTATATGGTTCATTCCCTTTAGATTGAAGTGCTTTATTAGCAGAGGCTATATCATCATATTTCTTAGAGTAAATAAAATATTTATTCGTATTAACATCAAAGAAGAAATCAATATCAGCTTGTCCAGTTGAAATCACTTTTTTCAAGAAGTCATCTCTTTTACTCACATCACTTTGAACCGCAAGCACCATATAATAACCACTTTCTACATTTTTAACATCTTTTATAATTTGTATAGTACTTTGCTCTTCGCCAAAATCAAAATCACTTTCTGTAAGAGTTACAGCACTTTGTGGTGTATTTTGTTTAATAACATTCAAGGCTGCTCTATCTTTTAAATATCTGTCTTGTTCATTATCATAAACAGCTCGTTTTATTCTTCGTTTTCGCTCAATTTCAGTAGCCACTTGAATTTCTTCCAAGGTTGATAATAATTTTTCTCTGGAATCTCTTGTACGAGATTGTTCTGTTTTTAAATCTTGAATAGCCTTTTTATAGAACACATTAATTGAATCATTCATATTTGGAACATTTTCAAGTCTTTCACTAAACAAGTTCTCTAATTGAATAATTTTTTGATTCTGATTTGTAATCACATTATCTAATTCTGTTTTCAAAGATTCTAAAGCCGCATTTTCTGCTGAAACACTCTTAAATGGTTTAGGCTCTAAATAGATTCCTTGCTCACTTAGATCATTTTCGTTTTTCAAATCTTTAAGATCTTTTTCTTTATTAGACACTGTTTCACTCAATCTTGTCAATAATTGTTGAATTTTTTGAAAATCTTCACTTGGTTGAATAGCAGTTTCAGCTTCCTCCTCTGATTTTAGTCTAGCTTCTTCTTCAGCAGCAGCTTTGGCTAATGCTTCCTGCTCTAATTTTAACCTTGCTTCTTCAGCAGCAGCAACTTTAGCTAATGCTTCTTGCTCTGATTGCAATCTAGCTTCTTCCGCAGTAGCTTTAGCTTGTGCTTCTTGTTCTGATTGTAATCTAGCTTCTTCTGCAGCAGCTTTAGCTCGTGCCTCCTGCTCTGATTGTAATCTTGCTTCTTCCGCAGCAGCTTTAGCTTGTGCTTCTTGCTCTAATTTTAACCTAGCTTCTTCTTCTGCAGCAGCTTTAGCCTGTGCTTCTTGCTCTAATTTTAATCTTGCTTCCTCATCAACTTTCGCACGTTCTTCAGCTACTAATTCCTCTTCAGACTTTTCTTGCGTTTTAGCTTTAGCATCAGCAGCAATTTTAGCTTTAGCAACTCTATTTGCTCTAAAATCGGCATCAGTTTTACCAGTAGATTTTCTTGTTGGAGTTGATCGTTTAGATTTTTTAGTAGGAGTTATTAAGGCCCCTTCTTCACCATCATCACTATATATATATCTATTATTCTTTTTGAATTTATATGCCAAAGTTACTTCATGTGAACTGCCAAAACCAGATAAATCTCCCATAGCTTTTTCGTAGTTATACTCTATGGCAATTTGATTGCTTAAATTAAAACCAATACCACCAGATACTCCATAAAGACTGCTATATCCTGCCTGAGCCCACATACCTTTTGGAACAGTAACCATCATTAGTCCTGAAATAACCGTTTTGTCCTTTTTAAATTCTGATCGGACCAATCCTGAAAATTTACTTTGATCAAAAAAACCTCTGCTATTAAAATAACCTGTATACATGATATGTCCTTGAATACTCTGTTCAGGATTATCTTCAATCATTTTATTTGTTTTGATATTATAGGCTACAATATTATTTAATGAAACACCAAAGTCAAGAAATTCTATACCGTAATTTATTCCTGGATTAACTGTGAGTACCATGTTTGTAGGCACGTTATCTAAAGAAGGATCTGGAAAGTTAGTAATAACACTTCCGGTATTGATACCACTTTGATAGAATCCCAAATTCATCCCAAAGGTTAAATTCTTGTCGGTATCTAGAACGGTATTGTACGCAAAGTTTAATACACCTCCAAAAGTCGTTAAAACACCATAATTTTGTTGAAATAACCCAACGCCTGCTCCCATATTTTCATTTAATCTACCTGAATAACTGAACAAATACGTTTGTGGGGCATTGTCAAATTGTACCCATTCTCGCTTATTGGTAAAACTTATATATTTATTTTGTTCTCTTACAAAACTAAATGTAGGATTGACTATATATTTATTAAATTTCAAGGAATTTCTAATTGGTATGTTAAAAGCAACAACACCATCTTCTTGAGAATAGAAATATTGACTAAAACTTAAAAATAAAATTATATATAGTAGGTGTTTTTTCATGTTATTTAATCAAAGTGAGAGAGCCTTTTCTTATTTTTTTATTTTCGGGTGTAATGATGTAATAATAAACAGGATTTACCTCTTTAAACTTTATTTCATTTTCCGGCCAATTATTCTGGTAACTATTTGTTTTTAAAACCATTTCACCTCTAGAACTTAATATAATTACTTCTGTATTGGTTCCATTAACATATTCTTGAGGAATAATCCACGTATCATTAATACCATCTCCATTCGGACTAATTACATTGGGTATATCAGCAACATCTGGATATGGCTCAGTAGCTGCAAAAACAAATTCTGTTGAAGATATACATCCAGAAGTTTGATTAACAACAACTCTATAATTTCCAGCTTCAGTTACTTCATAACTATTAGCAGTTGCACTAGAAATAATAATGTCGTTAAAATACCATTCAAATACTGGATTTAACGCATCTGTAGTGACAGTAGCTACAAAATCTAATATATTTGTTTCTGAAACATCAATACTACTTGAAAATCCGCCATTATCAAGATCTATAGAACCATTTGTTACACAATTTCCTATATCAACAGTAACAGCATAAGTTCCTGCCTCATTGGCAGAATAAGTTGCATTTGTTGCTCCAACTATAACTGCTCCATTTAAATACCATTGATAATTATCTCCTTGTATTGTACTTAAAGTTGTATCTCCATCACTAGCGCAAAACGGATTACCCAAACTAGAATTAATAGATGCCTCGGTTCCCGTTCCAGCCTCACTAACCGTTACTCTATTTGAATAAGAATTAGAGGTACAGGAGCCGTAATTAGTTTCAACAAAATAGGTTCCAGCTTCAGTTACAGATAAACTAGGCCCTGCTGCTACAAAAACTGAAGTAGTTGGACCTGTTTCTTTATACCAATTAAATGTTAAAGAAGGATATTGTAATGGGGAATCATTTGAGCCGACCCCAGGGTTATCAATTGACAATAAATAACTTCCACCGGCACAAAATGCTCCAGTAGATACTAGATTATTAATTGTAAATGGTTCGTCTTGTATTTTATAATAGGCTGCAAAGGACACTGAACCAGTACTTGTTGCAGCTGGACTTGTACTTTTTATTCGAACTTTAAATGATTCTCCTGCTGTAGTATTTGGCAAAGAAAACGTTAAAGTTGCGGGAGTAGTTGTAACTGCTCCTTGAGCTGAAGTATAAACTATTGTCGGACTTGAAAAACTGCCAGAACCATCTGAAAGTTCAATTATAAATTGATTTGTCGCGTTTAACCCCGATACTGGTGAAAAAGAAAATGTTACATTATACGTGTTAAATGAATCGCTTGCGCAAGCCTGACTAAAACCTAAACTTGGTGTACCTATAACTATTTGAGCACTTAAAGTTTTTGTAAAAGAAAAAACTAGTAACAGAACTATATTAAAAACTGTAAATTTTCGCATTCGATTTTATTTTCTTTTGTTATAGATTTTTAAATATCATCAGTTGTACAATTCCCACATTATTAATAATTAAAGCATAATTAAAGTGTAGTAGGTTTCAAAATAAGGGCCTAATAATTTACATTTACTAATTAATTACTCCTTAAATCAGGATCTAGTTCGTTAGTAGCAAGTATTTTGTTAATTCGCAATCTAAAATCTGGTCTCTTATCATTATTTAAGTCAATAAATGTTTCAGAATTAAAGCTTTTCGCATATACATTGAAAAATGAAGTATTCCCGTACCAATTTTCAAGATCCTCATTATTTGCATTATTTTCAACAAAAATGTTTCCATTGCAATTGTTAAAATACATGTTAGCAAATTTGATTTTTTCTAAATTTTCCTGGTTAACATTGATTTTATCCTCTAGCAATACGGCTGGATTAAAACCAGAAATAACGCTTTTATCCATGGCAAGCAAGGCATTTTCTCCAATAAACACTGCCTCTTTCACCAAACCTTTATCAATATCTGATTGTAAATTTTCACTGTCATTTACAAGTGTTAAATTTGTAGCTAAAACTGAAGTCCCTTTTTTACTAAAATCAACCTCTTCTTTTTTATCATACGACATTACTTGTAAACATCTGGCTCCACTGCTACTTGATGTATAAGGAGACCTAACCGCTAATGAATTATCTATCCAGCATTGGGCTCCGAAATTAAACTTATAATCACTATTGCTTGATCTATAAGAAACTATTTTATATAAGTTTACTTCACCTCCAATAATTTCAATTGAATTTCCGCCTGCGTAACTAATCATCACATTTTCGATAGTTGTTTTAATTCCTACACCAGCTAGTAATAACCCATTAAAATAATCACCCGTTTTTATTCGTTTGCCAGTATATTCAATTCTAACAAATTTTAAGATACCAGAATAACTTTCTATATTATCCCCACCATAGTTAGTACTTGCATAAGCAGATGATGATAAATCAGAATAAAATGACGCAACCGAGCCATTCCCAAATTTATTTGAAGGGGCTTCTCCTAAAATAATTATACCACCCCAATCACCAGACCTCTTAACACTCCTATTTGATGTAAACACAATAGGATCCGTTTCTAAACCTTCTGCTATTAATTTCGACCCTTTAGCAATAGTAAGTGATGCTTTTGAAGCATAATCACCTAATATGACTGTACCTGGTTCTATTGTAAGTATGGCATTATTAGTAACAAAAACATTTCCTACTAATAAATAGATATCCCTTTTATATAACCTTGTATTTTTGGTAATATCACCAGTTAAAATCTGGGTAGGACTATCATAATCTTGCTGATTTGGTTTAAAATCTGTCCAGTTGTGCAACCAGTTATTTTGCCCTATTATTCCTTTTTCTTGTTGCCCAAAGATATTTCCTATTACTAAAAAAAGAACCAAAAAGGACAGTTGAGTTAAACGTTTCATACTTAAATATTTTATAGTTAAAAAAACTAAATGAGAGTTTTTATGTAATTATTTTTCAAAAATATAAAAAATCCTATGAAATACCAATTTTTTCGATGAAATACACTTTTTATACTGTTTTATAAAATTTTTTATCGACGAAATGCACTTTTAGATGATATAAATCATTTTTATCATATGTTTTTATTCATTAATGATTTTTGGTTGTTTTTATTTTGTAAATCATAAGTAGTTATGCCTAATAAAGTTTGGAATAAATTATGTTAGGCATTACAAAAACAAGCAATCATGAAATAAATATGTTTTTATCTATTCAAGACTATTTTTCCAAAAAACATATTGAAATAATAAAATTTAGAATTTCACTTAAAATATGTAAATAAAAAAGTCTTAGTAAATTGTACTAAGACTTTTTTAATTTTTTTAAATTCAATTTTTAATGAAATTCACTATACTCGTGTAAAGATTTCATAATTTCTTCATAAAACAAAATTGCAGAAATCAAATTGTTTGTATCAGAATATGGTAAAATTGAAGTTTGGAAAGTCTCAATGGCCTCTAAATAGTCCTTTGTTGCATCATATTTTTTATCTAAAATTTTTCTATTACCACTTTCGTTTGGAATACCTAACGTAGACATCGTTATTCCAGGCTTAGTTGCAAAAGCAATATAAGGTAGTGTTTCAATAAGACTTTCAATACGTTCTACATAAAGCGTTAATAACTCGCCTTTTTGCATACGCTCTAATTCCTCTTTATTGTGATACTTTTTAATAGAAACCTTTTCATTAATTATGCTTCTAGGTTCATTATTTTTTTGCGCAAAACCAATGCCTGTAACTAAAAATAAAGTAAAACTAAGTAAAATAATTTTTATATTCATGTTTGAGATTTGAGTGTTCAACGAAGCAAATATATGTATTTAATCGTAAAAAACAACCCTTTTATCGAATTTTTTAACATAAAAATGCATGAATTACCCAATATCTCAGCAGAGTCCTTTATTTTTCTAGAGATTCTAAGGGTTATTTAAGTATTATTTTAAACAAACTACTTTTTAATTTAAGCAGTCTAACTTGTCCATAAAAAACATTTTATAGTCTAAGTTTTTAATGTCAATATGATTTTTTGTTCCTTGCAACCTAATCGATATTAAAGGGGAGTTTTTAAGTTTTGAAATAGAAGAATCAGAAATAGTTCCCATTAAATTAAATTTATCACAATCGACATTCCATGAATGGTAAATCGTTACAATTTCGTTGTTCTCTAATTTAATTTTTGCATAAGAACGATTATTACTCAAATAACTAGCACATCCTAAATCACCATTAAAATGGATAAATACATATTTATTATTTCCATTTCTATATAATTCAATATTTAAACTGTCATTAATTCGGTAATTTTCAGTTTTGACAATTTTTACATTATAAAAATCATCGATTTCATTCATTTGATAAGAACAATTAGTGCTTCGTTCAGCTTGACTAATACTGTCATTTATACGAACGTTATTTTCATCCGATACATTTTTTTCAATATTCTCTTCCTGAATCAACCCATTTTCTATTGGGTTTTTTTCTTGAACTAAGGTTTCAGAATTCTCATTTTTACTTACAATGTTCTTCTTTTCCTCAAAGTTTCTCATGATATCCTCAAGTTCGTTATTAAGAACTAAATATTCCGAAGTAACAAACCCAACCCATTTTTTGTATTCAACTTTAAAAATATTGTCTCCTAAATAATTCAAAACAGAACACTTTTGACCTTTATTAAATTGAGCTCTTATAGATGAATCACTTCTAGAATTCTCATATAATATCCCATATTGTTTAAATTTAGTTTGAATATTAAATTCGATATTTTGTTGAATTAAATTAGATTGAGAATTAACATTCTGAAAACAGATAATTAAAAAAAGTATTAAGAATTTATTCATATTCATATAGTAGATTGAATTATTGGCATACAAATTTAAATTTATTTTGCATTAATTTGCTACTTCCCAATACAGAAATTAGCAAATATATTACCCAACAAATCATCATTAGTGATTTCACCCGTAATTTCACCGAAATGATAAAGTGCCTGACGAATATCGATAGCCATTAAATCGCCAGACAAACCAGTATCTAATCCGTGTTTAACTTTTTGAATTTCCTCTAAAGCCTTAATGAGCGCATCATAATGTCTTGAATTCGTTATGATAGTTTCATTATTTCTTAAAGCACCTGTATTAATTAAATTTAGAAGTATGTTGGTTAATTGTTCAACACCAAAACCCGTTTTTGCCGATAACAATTGTATTTCTGGAATTTCCTTTTGCATAACAGCTATTTGAGAATCATCAATTTGATCAATTTTGTTAGCAATTACAATGAGTGGTTTTTGTGGATATTTATTTTTAATTTTTTCAAGTTCTACTTTAAATTCTGAACTATGTATATTAAACTGTGTACTATCAAACAAATAAATAACTACCTGAGCTTGCTCAATTTTTTCAAAAGTTTTCTTTATACCAATACTTTCAACAATATCTTTTGTATCTCTTATACCTGCAGTATCAATAAATCTAAAACCAATACCTCCTATTGATATTTCGTCTTCGATAGTATCTCTTGTTGTTCCTGCAATTTCTGACACAATAGCTCGTTCTTCATTTAAAAGAGCATTTAAAAGCGTTGATTTCCCTACATTTGGTTCTCCAACAATAGCCACCGGAATACCATTTTTGATAACATTTCCAACCGCAAAAGAATCTATTAAACGTTTTAAAACAAAGCTAATGCGCTCTACTAAATCTTTAAATTGAGTTCTATCTGCAAACTCAACATCTTCTTCAGCAAAATCCAGTTCTAATTCTATAAGCGATGCAAAATTTAATAGTTCTTCACGAAGTTTAGCTATTTCAGAAGAAAATCCACCACGCATTTGTTGCATAGCTATTTGGTGTGATGCTTCATTATCACTAGCAATTAAATCTGCCACTGCTTCTGCCTGACTTAGGTCTAATTTTCCATTTAAAAAAGCACGTAAAGTAAACTCTCCAGCCGATGCCATTCTGCAGCCATTTCTTAAAAATAACTGAATAATTTCCTGTTGAATATAATGTGAGCCATGGCACGATATTTCAACTACATTTTCGCCAGTATATGAATTTGGGTCTTTAAAAACTGATATCAGAACTTCGTCAATAATTTTTTTTCCTTCTACAATATGACCTAAATGAATGGTATGTGTCGCCTGCTCACTTAAACACTTATTTGAAATTGATTTAAAGTGTTTTTCAGCAATGTTAATAGACTCCTTCCCAGATAATCTAATAACCGCAATGGCTCCAGCACCCGAAGGTGTAGCAAGAGCAACTATAGTGTCATTATTAATCATAAAACATTAGACTAAATAAATCCCGTCTGATTTAATTTCTATTAAATGTTGTTTATACAGCGTACCAACAGCTTTTTTAAAATTTTTCTTACTCATTTGAAGCTGAGCTTTAATATCTTCAGGATCAGATTTGTCTGTTAAATTAAGAAAACCACTATTATCATGCAATTCATGCATAATTAATTCAGCATTTGGTTCAATATTTCTATAACCAATTTGCCCTAATGTAATATCTAGTTTATTACCTGGACGAACTTTTTTTACAATACCTTTTAATTTATCTCCAATACTTAGATCTTTAAAAATGGCATCTTTATAAATTAATCCAGCATGTGTTTTATTGACAATAACATTCATACCAATTTCGGAAGGATGCGAAACAATCAAATCAACCTCATCAAACTCTTTAACCGTAAGAATTTTATTGTCTAAAAATCGGTTCGTTTTACTTGAAGCCACTAACCTATTTGTTTTTTCATCTATATAACAATATACTAAATACCAACCACCAGGCTTCATTTTAAAAGCCTGTTCCTTAAACGGACAAAATAATTCCTTAACTAATCCCCAATCTAAAAAAGCACCATAGTCTGTTATTTGATTACAACGTAATAATGCAAAATCATCTAATTGAATATATGGCTTATCTGTTGTCGCTACAAGTCGTTCTTCATTATCTAAATAAACAAATACATCAATTTTATCCCAGATTTTAAATTCTTTTGGAACATATCTGTTAGGAAGCAAAACTTCATTTCCGTCTGCATCCGCTATATAAAGCCCTTGAACTGCTTCTCTAATTATTTCTAAGGTGTTTATTTTTCCTAAGTGTATCATGCCACAAAGGTAAGGATATTCATGTTTTATAAATAAAAAAGAACCGAAATTACTTCTACATGACGACCTAAAGACTATTATTTAAGAATAGATTATTTAAAGAGTTAGGTGAATTACAAATTGGAATTTTTAAAATATCTACATTAAAACCAAATGATTTATACTAAAAAGTTAAAATAGTTTAAAAGAACCTCATCGTTAATAGTTCTGGGTGTAAATATTTCCAACAATTTTGGCGTAAATGATTCTGAGTAAAAATTTTGAAGTTTCGTTTTCAACTGCCGTTCAGATGTAGCACTTACATATTCAAAACCATACATTTTACTAAGATATTTGGCGTTCAAATTATGCTTTGTTTCAAAAAAAGTATCAAATATCTTGGTGTTTTTTTGACCTGGAAGAATTCTAAAAATACCACCACCTTGATTATTGATGACAATTATCCTAAAATTATTAGTAATATAATTATTCCATAATGCATTACTGTCATATAAAAAACTTAAATCACCAGTAATAAATACTGTTCGCTTTTTACTCACAACAGAGAATCCTATCGCCGTACTTGTACTTCCATCGATTCCACTAGTTCCTCTATTACAATACACCTCTAAAGTTTTATTTAAACCGAATAATTGCGTATAGCGTATAGCAGAACTATTTCCCACTTGTAATACAGATTGGTCTGGTATAGAACCAAGAATTGCATGAAAAGCTTTAAAATCTGAAAAAGGAATTTTTTTTAAATACAAATCATGCTTTTTTAAGCGACTATATTTAACTGAAAGCCAGATATCTTTATAATCGCTTTTTACATAATGTGTTATTTTGGGTAATAAAGATTCGAAAAATTGATTTGGAGTTGCTTCAACATGCATAGTTAAACAAAAAAACGTATCGTAAGCTTTTTTCTTATTGATATGCCAATGATGTTTAGGTTGAAATTTTCTTAAAAAGGATTTTATTTTTTTTGAAACTATTAAGCCTCCAAATGTTAAAAGAATATCGGGTTGTAAATCCATTTGTTCTTTCTCCGATAAAGGTGCTATTATCTGGTCTATACTCGGAAAAAAGCTATCATCATGTAAATTAGAAGTGGTTTCAGTAAATACTATAACACTATCATCCTTAACAATTTCATCCAACCATTTTTGCTCTATCTGATTGGGTTGATTAACGCCAACTAAAATCATTTTTTTTGAAGCAGAATTCCAGTATTCAAGACATTCTTGTATGGTATAAGAATCAATGGCTTTATTTTTTACAGAAACATTTATTGATTTTGGTTCTACACTTAATTTATCAACAGTTTCATATAGTGGTTCGTCAAAAGGAATATTAATATGTACTGGACCATTTTCTAAAAAAGCTGTATTTATAGCTGAATTAATTTCAATTTCATTATGTGTCTGAATATCTTTTTGAAAACCCAGAAGACGTTCTAATTTATCTTCTAAATTTTTCATGATTGGTAAATCATCAGTTAAAGGAATATTCTTTTCATCTTTTAAATCCAGTTTAAGGTTTGCTGAGTATAAAATATGATTCTGAAATACAAATTTTTGATTTATTGTTTGTCCATCACCGATTTCGATTAAATGCTTAGGTCTATCAGATGATAGCACTACTAAAGGAATATCACTATAAAACGCTTCTGAAACTGCCGGATAATAATTTAACAAAGCACTACCAGAAGTACATAATACCGCTACTGGATGCTTTAATTGTTGAGCAATTCCTAAAGCAAAAAAACCAGCACTTCTTTCATCAACAATACTATAACACTTAAAGAACTTATCAGCTGTAAAACCAATTGTTAAAGGTGCATTTCTACTACCTGGGGAAATAACTATATGTTTAATGTTTTTAGCCTTGCAAAGTTGAATGACCGTTTGTGCAAGGGGAATTTTAGGATAAATCATAAATCAATTTTCTAAAACAAAAATAATAAATAGACCTAATATAAAGTCATTACAAAATATTTTTAATCACTTTAGATTTAGAAACAGTTTCCTGCCATTCTTTTTCCGGATCAGATGTTTTAGTAATTCCTCCTCCCACATAAATAAATACCTCATTGTTTACAATTTGCATACAGCGCAAATTAACATACAATTGCGTGCTTTTTCTTGAAAATGTATATGCTAAGTTCTCGACATTTCTTTTATTAACTCTAGGTCCTGTTTTTTGCTCAAAATTGAGTTCTCCCAAATAACCTGTATAAAACTCTCTCTTATAATTTTCGTTTTCTAAGATAAACTCTTTAGCTTGTTGTTTTGGCATACCACAAACTGCCGGCGTTGGATGAATAACTGATAAAATATTTTTTAAATTGAAACTGTCAATGTTCAGACTAGCCTTTATCATAGTTTTTAAATGCACTAAATTTCCAGCTTTAACTGATTCAACATCCGAAATTTTTAGATCCTTTACTAAAGGCAATAAGCTTTCTGTAATAAAATCAGTTACTATTTGTTGCTCCTGTTTTTCTTTTTCTTCCCAAACAACATTTAATGTTCCACTATATTCTTGTGTACCCGCCAAAGACATCATTGAAAATTGACCTCCTTCAATTTTCATTAATGTTTCGGGTGTTGCCCCTAACCACAACCCTATTTTTGGGTGATACCAGCAATAAACAAAGGCGGACGAATAATTATTCAAAAGATTCTTAAAAAATTGAAGGAAATTAGATTCTGAAATGGATATTATCTCTTTTCTAGACAACACAACCTTTTTAAAGGTGTTATTTTCAATAAATTTAATTCCTTTAGAAATCAGATTAATATGAAATTCCTTTTCCAATTCCATATAAGAAAATTCATTACTACTGGGTTTACTAACTTCTATATTTTCATATATAGATTCAATACAATTTGCTGAATTTAATGGAAATAAAATACTTTTTTTTGAATCATCAAAAGGAGCAAATACAAATCCCGATTCATCATAATTTTCAACATAATTAATTGTATCATTTAATTGTAAAACACCCATTAGTTTCGACGATTGGGGTTTTCGATATGCTACAAATGGCAAATGAAGATTGTATTGGTTTTGGATTTTATTAAAAAACTCCTCTGAACTAATCAAATCTATTTCTTTTTAGGTAATGAAATGGTTGATAATTTACATACAGATATCAAATTTCCGTTATCGTCTGTAACTTTAATATCTAATAATTGGGTTGTTCTACCTTTATGCAAAAAGGTCGCTTTTGCGTATATAAATCCTTCTTTAACGCTTTTTAAATGATTGGCAGTTATTTCTATTCCACGCACAAAAAATTCCTCAGTATCTACAAAAATATGTGCTGCAAAACTACCTACACTTTCAGCCAAAGCAGCCGTAGCACCTCCATGCAAAACCCCATCTGGTTGATATACTTTAGAAGTTACTGGCATTTTAGCTGTTAAAAAATCACTTCCATAATCAATAACTTCTATATTCAAAGTTTCCATTAATGTACCTTTGCTTACTAAATTGCATTCAGCTAAAACCGCTTCTTTAGATATATTCATATAAATAATGTATTTTTAATCTTGTGGTAAAAATACAAAACCAAAGCATAAAAAGAATATTGATAAGACCTATTTATGAAAGTTCCAACTTTAGAAAATAATCGTGTAAAATTGTCATTACTCGATTTAAGTAATTATCAGCATTTAATACCTATTGCAGCTCAAGAAAATTTAGTTCAATATTCGCCAAGCGACATATCAACTCCAGAAAAACTGAAAGAATATGTTGAAATAGCTGTTGATGGATACTACCAGAAAACAATCATTCCTTTTATTATTTATGACAAGCTAACGCAAACTTTTGCTGGAAGTACACGCTTTGCACTTATAAGTTGGAGTAATAAAGTCCTACATATTGGATGGACCTGGATTGGGAAAGAATTTCAAGGGACTGGTTTAAACACAGAAATGAAGCATTTAATGCTCGATTACGCATTTGAAGAATTAGGGTTTGAAAAAGTTGAATTCAGAATTGATGAACGCAATATAAGGTCTCGAAAGGCTGTAGAAAAATTGGGTGCAACACTTGAAGGTGTATTACGTAAAGACACTTTAATGTTAGATGGTTTTAAACGAAGCACCTGCTGCTATGGTATATTGAAAGAAGAATGGCTTAATATAAAAACCACTCTTCTTACTT
>JAHEDS010000056.1 GCA_024641135.1 Flavobacteriales bacterium | reverse complement strand
CCTGGTGATATTCTTATTGGAAAAATTACTCCTAAAGGAGAAAGTGATCCAACTCCTGAAGAAAAACTATTACGTGCCATATTTGGAGATAAAGCAGGCGATGTTAAAGATGCCTCTTTAAAAGCGTCTCCATCGTTAAATGGTGTTGTAATTGATAAGAAATTGTTTGCTCGTGCCGTAAAAGATAAGCGAAAAAGAGCACAGGATAAGGACGATATTGCTCAACTTGAGGCTATTTACGATGCTAAATTTGAAGAATTAAAGAATGTTTTAATTGAGAAGTTATTCAATATTGTAAATGGAAAAACGGCTCAGGGAATTTATAACGATTTAGGAGAAGAAGTTTTACCAAAAGGTAAAAAGTTTACTCTTAAAATGTTAAATGCTGTTGATGATTATGCGCATTTAGTATCTGGTAAATGGACTACTGATGATCATACCAATGATTTAGTGGCTGATTTAATTCACAATTATAAAATTAAAGAGAACGATTTACAAGGATCTTTAAGACGTGAGAAGTTTACTATTTCTGTTGGTGATGAATTACCTGCAGGAATTATCAAACTTGCTAAAGTTTATATCGCTAAGAAACGTAAGCTTAAAGTAGGTGATAAAATGGCAGGACGTCATGGAAACAAAGGTATTGTAGCTCGTATTGTTCGTCAAGAAGATATGCCATTCTTAGAAGATGGAACTCCTGTTGATATTGTTTTAAATCCACTTGGTGTACCATCTCGTATGAATATTGGTCAGATTTATGAAACCGTTTTAGGATGGGCTGGACAAAAATTAGGACGCACGTATGCAACACCAATTTTTGATGGTGCTACAATTGATCAAATTAATGGCTTTACAGATGAAGCTGGTATTCCAAGATACGGTCATACTTATTTATATGACGGTGGAACTGGAGATCGTTTCGATCAACCTGCAACAGTTGGAGTTATCTATATGTTGAAATTAGGACATATGGTTGATGACAAAATGCATGCACGTTCAATTGGACCATACTCATTAATTACACAACAACCTCTTGGTGGTAAAGCACAATTTGGTGGTCAACGTTTTGGTGAGATGGAAGTTTGGGCACTTGAAGCATATGGAGCATCTTCAACATTACGTGAAATCTTAACAGTAAAATCTGATGATGTTATTGGTAGAGCTAAAACGTATGAAGCCATTGTTAAAGGAGAACCAATGCCAGAACCTGGACTACCAGAATCTTTCAATGTATTAATGCATGAATTGAAAGGACTTGGATTAGACATTAGATTAGAGGAATAATATATTGCACATCACTTTTTTAAGTGATGTGCTAAAAGTTTACAAATAATTCGATATCACCATATATTATGGCAAGAAAACAAGATAAGAATACAGTACAGAGATTTAATAAAATCTCAATTGGTTTAGCATCACCAGAGTCTATTTTAGCAGAGTCTAAAGGGGAAGTGTTAAAGCCAGAAACTATCAATTATCGAACTCACAAACCAGAGAGAGATGGTTTGTTCTGTGAGCGTATTTTTGGTCCTGTGAAAGACTACGAATGTGCTTGTGGAAAATATAAACGTATACGTTATAAAGGAATTGTATGTGATCGTTGTGGCGTTGAAGTTACTGAAAAGAAAGTACGTCGTGATAGAGTTGGTCATATCAATTTAGTTGTGCCAATTGCTCATATTTGGTACTTCCGTTCTTTACCAAATAAAATAGGCTATTTATTAGGATTACCATCTAAGAAATTAGATATGATTATTTACTACGAAAGATATGTAGTAATTCAACCAGGTAATGCTAAAAATGTAGATGGAGAGCCATTGCAACCAATGGATTTCTTAACAGAAGAAGAATACCTAAATATTCTTGAAACGCTTCCTCAGGAAAATCAATATCTTGATGATCATGACCCAAATAAATTCCTTGCTAAAATGGGTGCGGAATGTTTAATTGAGTTACTGTCAAGAATTGATTTAGAAGCTTTGTCGTACGAATTACGTCATAAAGCCAATACTGAAACTTCTAAACAACGTAAAACAGAAGCTTTAAAACGTTTACAAGTAGTTGAATCGTTAAGAGAATCAAATCAAAATAGAGAAAATCGTCCGGAATGGATGATTATGAAAGTGATTCCAGTAATCCCACCAGAATTACGTCCGTTAGTGCCGTTGGATGGTGGTCGTTTTGCAACTTCAGATTTAAATGATCTATACCGTAGAGTAATTATTAGAAACAACCGTCTTAAGAGATTAGTTGAGATAAAGGCTCCTGAAGTTATTTTACGTAATGAAAAACGTATGCTTCAAGAATCGGTTGATTCATTATTTGACAACACACGTAAATCATCTGCAGTAAAAACAGATTCAAACAGACCACTTAAATCATTATCTGACTCCTTAAAAGGGAAACAAGGACGTTTCCGTCAAAACTTACTAGGAAAACGTGTAGATTATTCTGCGCGTTCGGTAATTGTTGTTGGACCAGAATTAAAATTATTTGAGTGTGGTTTACCAAAAAATATGGCAGCTGAGCTATACAAACCTTTTGTAATTAGAAAATTAATTGAAAGAGGTATTGTAAAAACAGTAAAATCGGCCAAGAAGATTATAGATAAAAGAGAGCCTGTAGTTTGGGATATTTTGGAAAATGTTCTTAAAGGACATCCAGTATTGCTAAACCGTGCTCCTACACTTCACAGATTAGGTATACAAGCATTTCAACCTAAACTTATTGAAGGAAAAGCGATTCAATTACACCCATTAGTGTGTACAGCGTTTAACGCGGATTTTGATGGTGACCAGATGGCGGTACATTTACCGTTAGGACCAGAAGCAATTTTAGAATGTCAATTATTAATGTTGGCTTCTCATAATATCTTAAATCCTGCAAACGGTTCGCCAGTTACAGTACCTTCTCAAGACATGGTACTTGGGTTATATTATATGACCAAAGAACGTAAATCAACTCCAGAAGCACCAGTTAAAGGAGAAGGACTTACATTCTATGCGCCAGAAGAAGTTGAGATCGCTTTTAACGAAAAGAAAGTAGACTTAAATGCTTCAATAAGAGTTAGAACTTTAGATATTAATGCTGATGGAAAATTGGCTCCAACTATTATTAGTACTACAGTTGGACGTGTGTTATTTAACCAAAAAGTTCCGGTTGCAGCTGGATATATAAATGCAGTTCTTACCAAAAAATCTTTAAGAGATATTATTGGTAATATTTTGAAATATACTTCTGTTCCTGAAACAGCTGAATTTTTGGATGAAATTAGAACTCTAGGTTTCAAATTTGCATTCCAAGGTGGATTGTCATTTAGTTTAGGTGATATTATTATACCACCAGAAAAGAAAGATATGATTGCTGCTGCTAATACACAAGTTGATGGTATTATGGCAAACTATAACATGGGACTTATAACCAATAATGAGCGTTATAACCAGGTTATTGATATATGGACTTCTACTAATGCGGCGTTGACTGAATTGTCAATGAAACGTATTCGTGAAGATCAACAAGGTTTCAACTCGGTATATATGATGCTTGACTCTGGAGCTCGTGGATCTAAAGAACAGATTCGTCAGCTTACAGGTATGCGTGGATTAA
This sequence comes from Flavobacteriales bacterium, assembly GCA_024641135.1. GTDB lineage: Bacteria > Bacteroidota > Bacteroidia > Flavobacteriales > Flavobacteriaceae > Yeosuana. The sequence continues at coordinate 15,036 of JAHEDS010000056.1, read as the reverse complement.
TGGCGAAACCTAAAAAGTCAAATGCTGGTGGTGGAGAAATTATTGAAAACCCAATTCTTTCTAACTTTAAAGAAGGGCTTTCAATTTTAGAATACTTTATTTCTACGCACGGTGCTCGTAAAGGTCTTGCCGATACGGCTCTTAAAACTGCCGATGCAGGATATTTAACACGTCGATTAGTGGACGTTTCTCAAGATGTAATAATTAACACAGAAGATTGTGGTACATTAAGAGGTGTTGAAGTAGAAGCTTTAAAGAAAAATGATGAAGTTGTTGAAACTCTTGAAGAAAGAATAGTTGGACGTGTAGCATTGAATGATGTTTATGACCCAATTACAGAGCAATTATTGGTTTCTTCAGGGCAATTAATTGAAGACGATATTGCAAAAGCAATTCAAGAGTCACCAATTGAAAGCTTAGAAGTACGTTCAGCATTAACTTGTGAAGCTACTAAAGGAATCTGTGCTAAATGTTATGGTCGTAATTTAGCGACTGGAAAAATGGTTCAACGAGGTGAAGCTGTTGGTGTAGTTGCTGCACAGTCGATTGGAGAACCAGGAACTCAGTTAACACTTCGTACATTCCACGTGGGTGGTATTGCAGGAAACATATCTGAAGAAAATAAATTAGCAGTTAAATTTAATGGTATTGCAGAAATCGAAGACCTTAAAACTGTTAAAGGAGAGGATAGTGAAGGAAAAGCAATTGATATTGTAATATCACGTACTTCTGAATTAAAACTGATTGATAAAAAATCTGGAATTACATTAAGTACTAACAACATTCCTTATGGTTCGACTGTTTTTGCCAAGAGCGGAGATGAATTAAGTAAAGGAGATGTGGTTTGTTCATGGGATCCATATAACGGAGTAATTATATCAGAATTTGCTGGTAAAGTTACGTTTGAGAATATTGAACAAGGGATGACTTATCAAGTTGAAATTGATGAGCAAACAGGTTTCCAAGAAAAAGTAATTTCTGAATCAAGAAATAAAAGGTTAATTCCAACACTTCATGTTGAAGATGGAAAAGGTAATGTTTTAAGATCTTATAACTTACCTGTTGGTGCCCATTTAATGATTGAGGATGGTGATAAAATTAAAGTTGGTAAAATTTTAGTTAAAATTCCACGTAAATCTGCAAAATCTGGGGATATTACAGGAGGTTTACCACGTGTTACAGAATTATTTGAAGCGCGTAATCCTTCTAATCCAGCTGTTGTTAGTGAAATTGATGGAGTAATTTCTTTTGGTAAAATTAAGAGAGGAAATCGTGAAATTGTTGTTGAATCTAGGTTAGGGGAAGTTAAAAAATACTTAGTTAAATTATCTAGTCAAATCCTAGTACAGGAAAATGATTATGTAAAAGCTGGTATGCCACTTTCTGACGGGTCAATAACTCCAGATGATATTTTAGATATTAAAGGACCATCTGCGGTGCAACAATACTTAGTAAATGAAGTACAAGAGGTATATCGTTTACAAGGTGTGAAAATTAATGATAAGCACTTTGAGGTTGTTGTGAGACAGATGATGCGTAAAGTTAGAATTATTGATTCTGGTGACACTTTATTCTTAGAAGATCAATTAGTACATAAATCTGATTTCATTGAACAAAATGATGAAATATTTGGTTTAAAAGTAGTTGAAGATGCTGGAGAATCTGTAAATGTGAAAGCAGGACAAATTCTTAATCCACGTCAACTGAGAGATGAAAACTCTATTTTACTAAGAGAAGACAAGAAACTTATAGTAGCAAGAGATGCGCAACCTGCAACGGCAACGCCAATATTGCAAGGTATTACGAGAGCTTCACTTCAAACTAAGTCATTTATTTCAGCAGCCTCTTTCCAAGAGACTACCAAAGTTCTTAATGAAGCAGCTGTAGCTGGAAAAATTGATGATTTAGAAGGACTAAAAGAAAATGTAATTGTTGGTCATAGAATTCCTGCCGGAACTGGTATGAGAAAATATAGCAACATTATAGTTGGTTCTAAAGAAGAGTTTGATGAAATGATGCAAGCAAGAAAAGAAGTAAATTATAATTAAAAAAAGAAAAAGATTTCCAAATGGGAATCTTTTCTTTTTACAAATATTTAATACTATGGCAGAAGACAAAAATGCACCAAAACAAGGACAAATTAACATCGAGTTAGATGAAAAAGTAGCTGAAGGAACGTATTCGAATTTAGCTATCATTAATCATTCAGTTTCTGAGTTTGTAGTTGATTTTGTTAATATTATGCCAGGTGTTCCAAAAAACAAGGTCAAATCCAGAATTATTTTAACTCCACAACATGCTAAGCGTTTACTTAAAGCCTTAGGGGAGAATGTGGCAAGGTTTGAAAATGCTCATGGCGAAATTAAAGATTATGAGCAACCACCAATACCTTTAAATTTTGGACCTGCTGGACAAGCTTAAAATAAATAAAGCCCTTTGATATAATCAAAGGGCTTTATTTTTAATCGCTTTTCAATAGAAAATTTAGCCTGTTTTTTTATTATTGTTTTAAAAATATATTAATATTCAGAGGTAAAATGAAATTTAATACTTGGGTATTTTTGTTGAGTCATTTGTAATGAAAAGGCTGAATCTGCCAAAAATACTAATTGATTTTGTTTGTCTTTGGCTAAGTATCGTTGTTTTACTCTAACAAACTCTTTATATTCCTCGCTCTTAGATTCCTTTGGATCAACCCAACAGGCTTTGTAAACATTTAAATTTTCATAGGTACACTTTGCACCGTATTCATGTTCTAATCTATACTGAATTACCTCATATTGTAATGCTCCAACCGTACCAATAACTTTTCTGCCGTTTAGTTCAAGGGTAAATAATTGAGCAACTCCTTCATCCATTAATTGGTCAATCCCTTTAAAAAGTTGTTTAGACTTTAAAGGATCAGCATTGTTTATATATCTAAAATGTTCTGGCGAAAAACTAGGAACGCCTTTATAATTAATAACTTCACCCTCAGTTAAAGTGTCACCTATCTTAAAATTACCAGTATCATGTAAGCCTACTATATCCCCCGCATACGAAATATCTACAATTTCTTTTTTCTCTGCGAAAAAGGCATTCGGACTGGAAAATTTTAATTTTTTTCCGAGCCTAACATGTAAATATGGTGTGTTTCTTTTAAATACACCTGAAACAATTTTCACAAAGGCTAAACGGTCTCTATGATTGGGATCCATATTAGCATGGATTTTAAAAACAAATCCAGTAAACTTATCTTCATCTGGTTTCACTAATCGTTCTTCACTTTGTTTTGGTCTAGGCTTAGGTGCAATTTCAATAAAACAATCTAACAATTCGCGTACACCAAAATTGTTTAACGCAGAACCAAAAAAGACAGGTTGTAAATGACCATTTAAATATTCTTGTTTATCAAATTCAGGGTATATTCCGTCAACCAATTCCACATTTTCACGCAAAGTTTTAGCTGCTTTCTCGCCAATAATTTTATTGAGCTCTGGGGATTCCAAATCTGAAATTTCAATAGTTTCTTCTATATTTTTTCTACTATCGCCACTAAATAAATTAATGTTCTTTTCCCAAATATTGTAAATACCTTTAAAGTCATAACCCATGCCAATTGGAAAACTTAATGGAACAACTTTAAGTCCAAGCTTTTGTTCAACTTCATCTAACAAATCAAATGCGTCTTTACCTTCTCTATCCATTTTATTAATAAAAACAATAATAGGAATATTACGCATTCTACAAACTTCAACAAGTTTTTCCGTTTGTTCTTCAACTCCTTTTGCAACATCAATAACTACAATTACGCTGTCTACGGCAGTAAGAGTTCTAAAGGTGTCTTCAGCAAAATCTTTATGACCTGGAGTATCTAAAATGTTAATTTTGATGCCATCATATTCAAAAGCTAAAACAGAAGTAGCAACTGATATACCACGTTGCCGCTCAATTTCCATAAAATCACTGGTGGCACCTTTTTTTATTTTATTACTTTTTACAGCGCCCGCTTCTTGAATAGCACCTCCAAAAAGTAATAATTTTTCTGTTAATGTTGTTTTACCGGCATCGGGATGTGAAATAATTCCAAATGTTCGTCGTCTGTTTATTTCTTTAATAAAACTCATAGTGTTAATTTCAAATGGGATGCAAAGATACTATTATTAACGTCAATAAGAATAATTGATAATGATGGTTTTTAAATTTATGATAAGATTGATGGTTTTATTAATTAACTTGGTATTTTTACATCATGATTGAAGAAAAAGTAATTCTAGTTAACGAAAATGATGAGCAAATAGGGCTAATGCCTAAAATGGAAGCTCATGAAAAAGCTTTGTTGCACAGAGCCTTTTCTGTTTTTATTTTTAATGATAAGAATGAGCTTATGTTGCAACAAAGAGCTTTAGATAAATATCATTCACCAGGACTTTGGACGAATACTTGTTGTAGTCATCAGCGGGATGGGGAGAGCAATATTCAAGCTGGGAAACGCAGATTACAAGAAGAAATGGGGTTTGTGGTGGATTTAAAAGAATCTATTTCATTTATATATAAGGCACCATTTGAAAATGGGTTAACAGAACATGAATATGATCATGTTTTAATTGGGAAATATAATGATGTTCCTATTATTAATGAGGATGAAGTAAGTCATTGGAAATGGATGTCTTTGGAATCTGTAAAAGATGACATGCTTTTAAACCCGAAGTTATACACGGAATGGTTTAAAATAATTTTCGAGAAGTTTTATCAACATATAAATATTCTGGACAATGAAAGTAACGATTAGTAGACGGGCACATTTTAATGCGGCTCATAGGTTGTATAGAAAAGATTGGAGTATTGAGAAAAACGACGAAGTTTTTGGATTGTGCAATAACCCTAACTTTCATGGGCATAATTATGAGTTAATTGCCAGTGTTACTGGTGAAATTGATCAAGAAACAGGATATGTACTAGATGTGAAAATTCTGAAAGATATTATAAAAGCAGAAGTTGAGGATGTATTTGATCATAAAAACCTGAATTTAGATGTTCCAGATTTTAAAGACTTAAATCCAACGGCTGAAAACATCGTGGTGATAATTTATAATAGGATTAAAGCTAAGTTAGATTCAAAATTTGAATTAGAGGTTATTCTTTATGAGACACCACGAAATTTTGTTACTTATTCGGGTAAATAAATTTCAATAAATTTTGTGTTTAAGTCTGATTTGTTCAAAGAAATCAATTACTAAAATAGTGCTAAAAATATACTTTAGTTAGAAGTTTATATGTAATTTTGCATCAAATAAAATTTATTATATATGGCAAATGTTAGAGACCTAAAAAAAGATATTAATTATGTTTTAGGTGATATTATTGAAGCAGTTTATGTTTGGGAATTAACAAACGCAACTAAAGACAACAAAAAAAGTGAAGCGATTATTGACGAAGCAATTGTTACTTTTGATAGCTTAATTGCAAAGATTAATGATAAGAAAGTTGAAAATAAAAAAGCTCATTTTAAAGCGATAAGTGCTGAACTTGAAGATAAAGGAAGAGCACTTATTGAAAAAATCAATAAACTAGGTTAAATAATTTAACGGACTTATTGCAAATTTAATTTTTGCGATTATATTTGCATCCGTTAAAAATGCCGATGTAGCTCAGCTGGCTAGAGCAGCTGATTTGTAATCAGCAGGTCGTGGGTTCGAGTCCCTCTATCGGCTCAAAAAAGAAAAGACCTTTCAAAATGAAAGGTCTTTTCTTTTTTATTAATTAGAAACACTTTTACTAATTTTCGTTCTTTCTGATATTGTCTACAAATGTTTGAAGTTCTTTTCCATATTTTGATTGTTTTACTTCAGTAGTTAAAGAACTATTGATGGTATCAAGAAATTTAAGTTTGGCATTATAAATTTCAGTAAGTGCTAAGTAAGGCGCAACTTCACTGTCTTTATTATTAAGTGCGAAATTTACAGTGTATAAATACTTTCGCTTTAAAAGATTATCGAACTCATTCTGTATCTGACTATATGCTGCCGTATCTCCATTTTTTTGTGACTCGAAACTTTCTTTTATTAGATTTAAATTTTTTTCGTTAAAACGAGACATCATAAGTTGATATTCCTCAAGTGTTTTTTGTTGTTTAGAACCATTTATTTTAGCATCAAATACAAAATTTTTCAAAGTTGTATTAATCTCTGTAATTCCTTTGTCTGCAAAAAACGTAATTCGGTCAGTATCACTACTATTTTTGTCTAAATATAAAAAGAACACTTCTGGAGATTCCAAATCACTGTGTAATTCAAATTCAGAATTACCATTTATTTCAACTGAGTCCACTGTTACTAATGCCGTGTCGTTTATTTTCTTAAGGTAAACACTTCCTTTTTTTAAACCTTTTATATTGGCTTTTACTGTTAAATCTTGCGATTCCTTAGAACATGCAAGGACTAATAGAGTTAAAATAAAAGGTAATAATTTTTTCATGAATTCTTGAATTTAAATTGAAAAGCAAATATCTTATAAATATGCAATAAAAGCTAAACTCTTTTAACTATTTATTCACATATTATGTCTCAAAATAAATGTAATATTGCCACGTTTGGCATGAAGATTGTCATTCTAATTAATAAATGCATTTCATTTAATAAATAGTTTATTGAGTGGTTACTTTAAACTTTCGAAATGCAATTTTATTTTGGTTGGTTAGTAAGAAAGCATTCTGTTTAGGATGCTTTCTTTTTATTTTATGATTTTTGTTATAGCTTCAATAAGTTGAGGAGATATTTTCCTAAATGATTCGTTATAGGACTTTGAGTTTTCTAAATTATCACCTTCAATTATAACCATAACGTGGTTCATATTAGCTATTAGTTCTAAAGTTGAATCTGGTACTGCTTCATGAAGTGTTTGCGCTTCTTTGGGTTCAACTTGAAGGTCTTTGGTGCCATTGATTAATAATATTGGCATATCTAGTTTTTTAATTTCTTCTTTTGGGTTATACCGCATCCAATTCATCATAAAAGATTGAATATCTCTATTAAAAACGGCAGCTAATTCTATTGGATAATCATCGGTCTTAATACCATTTTTTAAACTATTCAAAACCCTTTTGGCGTCATTTGTAAAAACCGGGTATGTTCTTTCTATTTGTTCAATAATAATGTCGTCGATAGGTTGAGCTGGTCCAGCGATAGAAATGAAGCCATCGGCTCGTTCTTTTGCAGCTAACATGCCAACTAGACTTCCTTGACTGTGTCCTAAAATATAGATATGATTAAAGGTCTGCTTTTTTTTAAAGTATTCAATAACCGAAATAGCATCTGTAACAAAATCATCAAACATTATATTTCGGTCAATGTTTCCTTGTTTAATTTGCTTAACAATACGTTTATCGTATCGAAATGTGGCAATTTCATTATTGGATAATCCTTCGGCCAATTTTTTTAAAGAGTTGTTTTTTAAAAAATTCTGATTACCATTTCTATCTGTGGGCCCAGAACCTCCAATTAGGATTATTAAATTGGGTTTTTCAATCTCATTTGGTTTTAAAAGTGTTCCATCAATTAGATTATTTATGGAAAGATCTTGAATTTCAAAATTCGAAGCTTGTGAGAAAGATTTTAGGAAACAAAAAAGTATTAAAATTAATATTTTAGTTTTCATTTAAGTTTTGACTTAAGATTTTGTTTTACAAACATACTAATATTAGGTTTTAGTATTATTTGTTGAAGGAATATTTTTATAATAAGGAGTATTTAAGAAATGAATTTTACAATGATGTTTATTGATCTAAATGTCGTTCATCGATATTTTATTATATATAAACGATAAATGTTAAAAAAAGATGTATTACAACGAAAAAATATACATTTAAACGAATTTAATGAAAAATAATTTTACATTTGAAGTGTACTAAAAGACATACTTTTTAGTTCAATGGATTAATTAATTAATATTTGCATTATGTTGAAGATGTAGCGACCCTAAATCTATCTTCGTAATAAAAAAAGCAGATTGACAAAAAACCGGGATTGAGGGATCTCGGTTTTTTTATGCTTTAATTTTACCCTACACTTTTGATTAGTTTGATTCAAAATTTTAAAGAATTAGGTTTGATTTTTTAGTATTAAACACATAAATGTTAAAAAAAGATGCAATACATCGAATAAATATACATTTTGTCGTATTAAATGAAAAATAATTTTACATTTGAAGTGTACTAAAAGACATACTTTTTAGTTCAATGGATTAATTAATTAATATTTGCGTTTTGTAGTAGTTATAGCGACCCTAAATCTATCTTCAAAATAAAAAAGCAAATTGAAGGAAAAACCAAGATTGAGGGATCTTGGTTTTTTTATTGTATAATTCTAAAAGTCAAATTAATCCGTGGGCCTATATCTTTTTTAGTTTTGGGTAATTGATGTAACCAATACTTTTGAGTTTTTCCTTTCATCACTAAAAGGCTGCCATGTTGCAGTTTTATTTTAGTTTTTTGGTCTGGTTCATATTTATGTTTAAAATGAAACATGCGCTCTTCACCAAATGTTACCGATGCGATAACAGGGTATTCACCTAATTCTTTTTCATCATCAGCATGCCACCCATTACTATCTTTACCATTTCTATATAAATTTGCCAAACAACTTGTAAAGTTAACTTTAATCCTATTTTCAACTGCTTCTTTAATATTTAGTAATTCCGTATTGAAAGGTTTTGGATGCATCGTTATATTGGAATAAGTATAGGGAATCTTATTGATTGCAAACAATGCTGTTAATCGAGGTTGTAGATAGTCTTTACCAAATAGTTTTATAATATCCTCTTGCCAAGCAATATTTTTAATAAGTGCATTTAAATATTTATGAGAGATCTCATTATCAAAAAAATGTGGATAATAAACAACTTCACCATCTTTCAAATTTAAATTTATTGGGTCTTTAAATAGCATGTCGATTAGAATTTTAAATACCAGTAGGCCCAATATATTAATCCGAATTGGATAGGAATTCTTAAAAATAAAATCCACTTTGGTATTCCGAGGGATGCTTTTTTATTAACAAGCATATTTAAATGGACTAACAAAAAAATAATGAGCATAAAAATAATCCCATAAATAGAAATATTTTTTAAAGATGGGACGCAAACACTAATTCCTAATACTATTTCAAAAAACCCACTTAAGTAAATTAAAGGGTAATGATAAGGAAGATATTTTGGCATTATTTTGAGGTAAATTTTGGGATTAATAAAATGATATACGCCCGCAATAATATAAATTAACCCCATTAGGTATAAAAGCCATGGATAGGTCATAAAAAAAAATTAATTTTTCTAATTTAGCACAAATTGAATTGTTGATGAAATCTAATTTATTATTCATATTATTTTTATTAGGATTTTCTGGGTATTCGCAGCTACCAGAAGGATTTATTTATGTGCAAAATGTTATTCCAGACTTAGAGGTTGAATTACGTTATAATACGTCCAATAATTTTGTTGGAACTCCAATTGATGGTTATCAAGCTAATAAACTTATTTTAACTAAAGAGGCTACAGATGCTTTAAAAAAAGTTGCAGAAGAATTACAAAACAAAAATTTATGTTTATTGGTTTATGATGGGTATCGCCCTCAGAAAGCAGTGAATTATTTTATAACATGGGCCCGTGATTTAAATGATACTATTAACAAGAATATTTATTATCCTAATGTTAATAAGGAGGATTTATTTATACAGGAATATATCGCAAGACGTTCTGGGCACAGTCGAGGCAGTACTTTAGACTTAACTATTTTTGATTGCAATAAAGGAAAAATTTTGGACATGGGTAGTCCATATGATTTTTTTGGGGTTGAATCTTGGGTGGATTTTGAAAAAATTACTGATAAGCAAAAAGCTAATAGACAATTATTGCAAAATGTCATGATAAAATATGGTTTTAGAAATTATCCTAAAGAATGGTGGCATTTTACTTTAAATGAAGAACCATTTCCTAGGACTTATTTTAATTTTGCTATAAACTAAAAAGACTGCCTTTTTAACAAAAGCAGCCTTTAATGTAACTTAATTACTTGATTAGTCCTTTTTTTCCAGGTTTTTGGTCATTGTAAAGCCAACAAATAAACCTATTCCCGACATTAAAAATATGGTGCCTGGATAGGCTACATCTTCATCAACACCCATATTGTAATGTAATATTGAGGCAATAAATACGCCAATACCAATAGCCATTAATAATAAAGCTAGATTTAATAAAAGTATTTTCCAGATTGGAGAAGCATTGCTTCGGTCTCTCATAAAAATACTGGCTTCGGCACCTTTTTCTATAAGTGCTAGGCGTTCTTTGTTTCTTGTGGTTAAGTAGATGTATACTACTCCAAAAATTGCAAGAAACATACTGATTGGGATTAAAATTTCTACCATAATAGTTCTTTTTTAATTGATTATATTTAATGTGTTCATAGCTTATGACGACGTCTTTTTTAAATAGGTTACAACTATTTTAATTTATTTTTTAATTTTTGTAACCTAAATGTCTTAATTATCGTCTTAAATACAAATGACCACCAACGACGACATATATTATATCAATTTGATTATTGAAGGTAATACAAAAGCCTTTAGTGTTTTGGTGGATAGATATAAGGATTTGGTATTTTCTTTGGCTATAAAAATGCTTAAGAATAGGGAAGAAGCGGAAGAAGTTTCACAAGACACCTTTATAAAAGTTTATAAATCATTAACTCAGTTTAAAGGGGATTCAAAATTTTCGACTTGGATATATAAGGTGGCATATAATACATGTTTAGACAGATTGAAAAAACATAAAAGGGAACAACAAGTGGTTTCTATTGATGAATTTAATACAAATCAAATAAAGAGTTTTGATAATGCACTTGATGCAATGGAAAATATGGAACGCAACCAGACGATTCAGGATTGCATTCAACAATTACCTGCGGATGATGCTTTTTTGTTAACGCTATTTTATTTTGATGAACAATCTTTAGAAGAAATTTCTAAAGTAATGGGGTTAACATCTAATAATGTAAAAGTGAAGCTTTTTAGAAGTAGAAAAAAATTAACATCAATTTTAAAAGAGAAATTAGAACCAGAAATAATTGAATATTATGAAAGCTAATATAGATAAACAAGTGGAAGAATTAGTAAGTAAAATGATGAAGGAAACTATATTGGAAAAGCCTTCAAATAATTTTACTGCTCATGTTATGGCACAGGTTACAGACATTAATTTAAGCAAGGCTTATGTTTATAAACCTTTAATATCAAAATGGGTCTGGTATATTCTATTTGTTGCAGTTTCTTCATTGGTAATTTATTTATTATTTAATAATGGACAACCATCAAATGGATGGCTATATAATTTAAATTTTTCATCTAAATTCAATTTTATGAAAGGGCTTTCCAGTTTTCATTATTCAAAAACGACTGTTTATGCCTGTGTTTTATTAACGGTTATGCTTTTTATTCAAATCCCTATTTTAAAACATCATATGGATAAACGTTTGGAAGCATAATTAAAAAAAGAAATTAATACCAGCGTTTTTTATTTTTTTTAGAACCTTCACTTTTACGCCCTTTTTTGTGTTTGCTTCCGGACTTTTTAGATTTATGAATTTCGGGTTTCGCTTTCGGGTCTAAAGGATAAGGATGGTTATGTTCTACAGGAATTTGAACCTGTATTAATTGTTCTATTGATTTCACATAGGTTTTTTCGTCTGCCGAACAAAGTGAATAAGACTTTCCAAAACTTTCCGCACGCCCCGTTCTTCCAATTCTATGCACATACGTTTCCGGAACATTCGGCATATCAAAATTCACAACGGCATCAAGTTCATTAATGTCAATTCCACGAGCAGCAACATCCGTGGCAATTAATATATTAACATAGCCATTTTTGAATTTATTTAAAGCTTCGTGCCTTAAATTTTGTGCTTTATCACCATGAATAGTCTCAACTTTATAGCCATTTTTAATCAAGGTTTGTTCCAGTTTATCCACGCCAAATTTGGTGCGTCTAAAAATTAAAATACTTCCTTTAATAGTATTGCGTAATAGGTGTAAACACAATTCTATTTTATTTCGTTTTGGCACATAGTATAAAATCTGACTTACATTTTTTGCCGCAGATGACGTAGGAGTCACTTCAACACGTTCGGGAGATTTTAGAATGGTATTCGCTAATTGCTCTACTTTAAAAGGCATGGTCGCAGAAAACAATAAAATTTGCTTGTCTGCAGGACATAATCGTTCAATTTTTTTAATGTCATCAATAAAGCCCATATCCAACATTAAATCTGCTTCGTCGAGCACAAGTATTTCAACGTAATCTAAATTAATCACATCTTGTTTATGCAAATCGAGCAGTCTTCCGGGTGTAGCAACCAATATATCAACACCTTTTGTAAGGACATCAATTTGTGGTTCTATACTTGTTCCTCCAAAAATTACGGTACTACGTAAATTACAATGCGTACTATAAGTCTTAAAGTTTTCACCAATTTGAACGGCTAATTCACGTGTTGGACTTACTATTAAAGCTTTTATTTTTTTTCCTTTTTTGGGAGCGTCCTGCTTGTCGAATAATAATTGAATGATTGGTAAAGCAAACGCAGCCGTTTTACCTGTTCCAGTTTGTGCAGTACAAACTACATCTTTTTTATCAAGAACTAAAGGAATTGTTTGTGTTTGAACCAAGGTTGGATTATCATAACCAGCTTCGGCAACAGCTCTTAATATGGGTTTGTTAAGTTGTAAGTCTTTAAATGACATCTAAATAAATTTGCCACAAAGATAATCTAAAATGTTTTGTATCAGAATCAATTAAATGGGCACTTAATTAGCACTTATTGTTTTAGGAACTAACAGGAAATATAGTATGACTATTATGGTTGAAATGCCTATAACCAGAAAGGCAGTTGTGGCTCCAAACTGATACCAAATGAGGCCTGTTAATGAACTTGCCAGCATGGTAAAAATACTTTGAAATCCAGAATAGGTTCCTATCGCTGTTGCCATATCTTTTTTGTCAATAATATTCGAAATCCAGGCTTTTGAGATGCCTTCTGTTGCTGCAGCATAGATACCATAAATAAAAAATAACCCTATAATTAAATAAAGATCAGGGCTTAAAGACATTCCAAAATAAACGATGGCAAATAAAACAAGACCGAAGACAAAGATTGTTTTGAGACCAAAATTATCAGCAATAATCCCCATTGGGAATGCAAACAATGCATATATAAGATTATAAAAAATATAAACGCCAATAACCATAGTATCATTTAATCCTAATTGTTTTGCTTGTAATAACAAAAACACATCAGAACTGTTAATCAGTGTAAAAATAAGTAGGCCAATAACCAGTTTTTTGTATTCAATTGGACTTTGTTTCCAATAATTAAAAAAAGAGAAAAACGAAATAGTGTTTTTTACCTTTTTAAAAGATACTTTCTTTTCTTTTAGAAAGGAGGATGCCAGTACAGCCATGATTCCTGGAATGAAAGCAATAAAAAATAAGGTTTTATAGTCTTCGGGATAAAAATATAAATAAAGTAATGCTAAGGATGGACCAATCACAGCTCCTAAAGTATCCATGGAGCGATGTAAACCAAATACTTTGCCTTTAGTTTCTGGCGTGGCTTCCTCAGAAAGCATGGCATCTCTTGCCCCAGTTCTTATACCTTTTCCAAATCGGTCGATGGTTCTGGCAAAGAAAATCCAAAGTGGAAATATAAAAAGAGCCATCATGGGTTTTGAAATAGCACTGAATATATAGCCTATTTGTATAAAAGGAACACGTCTTGAAGAGGTATCAGAAAGCTTGCCAAAATAGCCTTTACTTAAGCCAGCTGTCGCTTCAGCTATGCCTTCCAAAACACCAATAAGAACGATGGAAAAACCAATCGTTTTTAAGTAAAGTGGAAGTATTGGATAAAGCATTTCGCTTGCCATATCGGTAAACAAACTTACCCAAGATAAAATCCAGACGGTTCGAGTTATGTATTTCATCTTATTTAAATTTGAAGCAGTAAACCAGCATCTTTTAAAGTTTGTAGTTGTTTAGAAAACCAGAATAATTCAAAATTTTCAAAGCTGTTTTCAAAATCCTCTTTAATTTGAGCAAGCGTTTTTTGTTTACTATGTTTTGGTGATAAACTATCTAAGGTTTTCAAAAACCACAGGCCTTCATTTTTTTCTAAAGAGATTTGAATAACATCTGAAGATAAATGGAAAGTCATGTTTAGTAATTCAATTGTTTTACCTTTTTTGGATTTAGTTTCAGCATTAACCATTGGCGTATGTCCCAGCCAGACAATTTTGGTCATTGGTTTAAAACTAAAATCTAATGGAGTCTCTAAACAATTAAAAATATAATCTGTTTTTATTTGGGTTTTTGGAACTTTAATTTCAAACCATTCCTGCAGTGGTAATTCAAAACCAATACCGTGCATATAATTATAAAGTGATTTTTTAAGACCATAACTAAATTGATCATGATTGATGCCTGTTTTATCTACAAAATCAATATCATTATTGGCAAATGAGATGTCTTTATAATTTGGCGTAATGCCATAATCTGATGGTTTTAAACCAATCGGGCTATGGGCAGTTAATGCAAATTGATGCCAGAAACCAGATTGTAAAACACCTATTTCGAAAAGTTGTCTCACCATTTCCAAACTGTCTATGGTTTCTTGAACTGTTTGTGTTGGATAGCCATACATTAAATAAGCATGAACCATGATATTGGCTTCGGTAAAGTTTCTGGTTACTTGCGCTACTTGTTCAACGGTTACGCCTTTATCTATTAAGGCTAATAATCTGTCTGAGGCCACTTCCAATCCACCCGAAACAGCAATACATCCCGAAGCTTTTAACAGCACACAAAGATCTTTGGTAAAGTTTTTCTCAAATCTAATATTGGTCCACCAGGTAACCGTTATTTGTCGCTTTAAAATTTCAAGAGCCAAAGCTTTCATTAATGACGGAGGGGCTGCTTCATCTACAAAATGAAAACCGGTTTCACCAGTTTGTGAAA
>JAHEDS010000127.1 GCA_024641135.1 Flavobacteriales bacterium | reverse complement strand
AACCAATTTGATCTAACTGACGACGATACGTTTTGATATTTTCTTCGGTAGTTAACGCAGGATGTTGACCAGTTTGTATGGCATACTGTTCAGCTGGCAACCCGAAACTGTCGTAACCTTGTGGATGTAACACATTGAACCCTTTGTGGCGTTTATAACGTGCATAAATATCTGAAGCAATATACCCAAGCGGATGTCCAACATGCAAACCCGCACCACTTGGATAAGGAAACATGTCTAGTACATAATACTTAGGTTTTTCTGAAAAATTTTCAGCTTTAAAGGTTTGGTTTTCTGCCCAATATTTTTGCCATTTGGCCTCAATCTCGTTGAAATGGTACTTCATTTTATTAATTTCCGCTTATAAAAGCGCAAATTTACGTTTTAAAAACAAACTGTAAAACCTTTACACCCTAATTAATAGTGCTTATTGTTCTATCAAAATGGTCGTTTTCTCTACATTATGATTTACATTTGAAGCTTTAACAACAGTAACTTTGAACAAAACCAACTACAAAGCACATTTCGCGCTTCTTGGAGCGAACCTTATTTATGGCGCTAATTTTATGATTGCTAAAGGCATAATGCCTAACAAAATTGGTGCATCAGCTTTAGTTGTTTTTAGGCTCATTGGAGCTGGTATTCTTTTCTGGATTCTTAAAAAGTTTGTAAAAGAAACGATTGAAAAGAAGGACTATCCAGTAATTATACTTTGTGCCATCCTTGGAGCAGCAGTAAATATGATGTTGTTTTTCCATGGTTTAAGTTTAACTTCTCCCATTGATGCATCAATTATAAGCACATCTATCCCCGTTATGGTTCTAATTTTTAGTGCCTTCATTTTAAAAGAAAAAATTACTAAAAATAAATTGATAGGCATAACTATAGGTGGCCTTGGGGCATTTTTATTGGTTTGGTATGGAAGTAAAACTGAAGGAACCAGCTCTTTATTAGGGAATGCGCTTGTGTTCGTTAACACTTGTTCTTACGCCCTTTATTTAGTTCTTATAAAACCTTTGATGATGAAATATAATCCAATTACTATTATAAGTTGGGTGTTTTTATTAGGGTTTATTTTTGTGTTACCTTTTGGAATTAATGATGTTATAAACACAAATTATGAAGCATTTACAATGCAAACCTATTTAAGTATTGGTTTTGTAGTTATTGGTACAACTTTTTTAACCTATCTTTTTAATATTTATGCTTTGCAACATGTGGCACCGTCTATTGCTGGCAGTTATGTGTATCTTCAACCGGCTATTAGTTTTATGTTGGTTGTAATATCAGCTTTAGTTTTAGGTCAAAACACTTATAAAGCAGATATTAATTTGGTAAAAATAATTAGTTGTTTATTAGTCGTTTCTGGTGTTTATTTAGTGAGTAAAAAACAATAAATTAATGTCGTGCCTTTAATTCCTGAGGCAGTAAACAGTTATATGTAAAAGCATTTGTTGGGACTTCGATACCTAATAATTTTCCCTGAGCCACAATATAACCGTTAAAATTTTCAAGTTCACTTGGTTTTCCTTCCATCATATCCCGTTGCATAGAAGCTGTAGTATTATAATCTAAACTATCTATTATATCTATAATCTTTTGAACATCATTAGCCGATAACCCTATTCCTTTGGCATTGGCCACTGCTACCATTTCTTTAGCTGTATCAAAAATAATCTTTCTAATTCCTTCCTGTTCTCTCATTACACCAAATACGGCACGTGTTAACGCTCCAATTCCACTAATAGTCCCGATAAACAGAAATTTTTTCCAAATATCTAAATGAATGTCCTCCGAAATGGAATTTTTAAAACCTGCTTTATCAAAAACCGATTTTAATTGCTTAACACGCTCAGTTTTGGCATTATCATATTCTCCAAAAATAATTTCAGGTTCAAAAGAAAAATGATTTATAATCCCAGGAGATTCCACCTTACTAACAATTCTACATAAACCTGCTAAAACATGCTCTCTTGGTAAAACAGTTAATAGTTTATCGGCATTATCTGCACCATTTTGCAATGGTAAAACCAAAGTGTTTTTTGTAATTACCAATTTTATTTGCTGTGCTATTTCAATAACCTGCCATGATTTTACTCCAAGAATTATAAGGTCTGGATTTTTAATATCTTTAATATTATCTGTAGTTTTGGGATTAACGATAAAATCTCCCAAAATACTTTTCACTTGTAACCCTCTATCTTTAA
Source organism: Flavobacteriales bacterium (assembly GCA_024641135.1). GTDB lineage: Bacteria > Bacteroidota > Bacteroidia > Flavobacteriales > Flavobacteriaceae > Yeosuana. The sequence continues at coordinate 2,831 of JAHEDS010000127.1, read as the reverse complement.
TAGCTTCCAATTGATTGCCACGTACAACAAAGGTGACATCAAAACCTGCTTTTGCTAATTTTCCGCCAAAATAACCCCCTACACCTCCTGCTCCAATTACAACAATGTTCATATGTTTTAGTTTATATAAATAGAGATTAAATATACTTTATTATTTTTACATCATTAATCCATTTTTATGAGCTCATCATTTGAAAATCATCAAAAGCGCCGTCTTATTTCCTCCTATTTTTCGGTAGTATTAAGTATTGCCTTGGTTTTATTTTTATTAGGTTTGTTAGGAATGCTAATTCTTAATGCCAAAAAAGTATCAGATCATTTTAAAGAGCAAGTTGTTTTAACAATTTATTTGAAAGACTCAGCTAAAGATGTTGAAATAAAACAGTTAGAAAAAAGCTTAGCTATGGCTGATTATGTTAAAACCACAGAATATGTTTCTAAAGAACAAGCTGCAGAGTTTATGAAGGATGAAAACGGGGAAGATTTTATGGATTTTGTTGGATATAATCCGTTGCAAAATTCTATCGATGTGCATTTAAAGGCAGATTTTGTAACGTCGGATCAATTGGGGAAAATTTCTGAAGATGCTTTAAGTAAAACTTTTGTTGATGAAGTGACTTATGATAATGACTTAGTTACTTTAATGAATAATAATGTAAAAAAAATAAGCTTCTGGGTGCTAGTAATTAGTGGAATCTTTACATTAATTGCTGTTTTACTGATTAATAGTTCCATTCGACTTGCCGTTTACTCTAAAAGATTTACCATTAAAACCATGCAAATGGTAGGAGCCACAAAAAAGTTTATTAGAAGGCCTTTTGTTTGGAAAAGTGTTCGATTAGGAATTATTGGTGGAATTTTAGCTCTTGTAGGAATGGCTATTGTTCTATTTTATCTCAACAAAACTTTTCCTGAACTTGAACTATTAAGCAATCCTATTATTATTGCACTACTGTTTATTTTTGTATTTACATTGGGAATTATTATTACATGGATAAGCACATATATTGCAACACAACGCTTTTTAAACTTAAAAACCGACCAACTTTATTACTAAACCTTTTTATGTTACAAGTAATAAATTTGCATATAATTAACTTTATTTTTTAAATAAATCGGTTACTTTGCAACAATTATCTTAATTGGTATTTATAAATATTATGGGAGAGAAAAAACGTAAAGAAGATTCAGAGAGCGTATTTGTCTTTGGAAAAAAAAACTATAAGTTTATGTTTATTGGCATTGCTTGTATTGCCCTAGGTTTTATATTAATGGCTGGTGGCGGAAGTGATGACCCCAATGTTTTTAATCCTGAAATTTTTAACTGGCGACGTATTAGATTAGCCCCAACACTCATTCTTATTGGTTTTGCTATTCAGGTTTATGCGATTCTTTTAAACCCTGATAAGAAAAAATCTTAACCCAGCGTTTTAGCAAATTTTTCAGCCATTATTTTCACATAATTGTAACTATTTTTCATAGCATCTTTTATGTCTTTTGAATGATTTAAAACAGCATCAGAGTAATCAATACCCAAGTTTTTAATCTCGTTTTTATTTAAATCTATCATTCCGCACAAAGTTGCTACTTTTATGTTTTTAGCTTTTGCGGAATCTAAGACCCCCTGGACGGTTTTTCCTGATAAAGTCTGAGAGTCTAATTTCCCCTCACCGGTAATAATCCAATCGGCATCATCAAGTTTAGAATCAAATTGAGCTAAATTTTTAACAAGCTGTATACCTGGTTCTAAAACACCATTTAAAAATACTTTAGATGCTATTCCTAGTCCGCCAGCCGCACCTGCGCCTTTAACAGATTGTGGGTCCACGTCAAAAACCTCTTTTATAATTTTAGAAAAGTCTTGAAGCCCTTTGTCTAACAATGCAACATCAGCTTCCGAAGCTCCCTTTTGTGGACCATAAACACGTGCAGCACCATTTTTTCCGTGTAACGGGTTGGTGACATCGCAAGCTATTTCAAACGACACGTCGTAAAGTTTAGGATAAACATTAACAATATCAATACTTACAATGTTCGATAAATTAGCGCCGATTGGTTTTACTTCTTTATTGTTTTTACCTAAAAACCGATAACCTAACGCCGTTGCCATACCAATACCACAATCGTTAGTAGCACTACCCCCAATACCTAAAATAATTTTTAAAGCACCTTTTTCAATGGCATCTTTAATCATTTCTCCTGTCCCTAATGTGGAGGCATTTTTACAGTCAAATTGTTCTGTTTTTAGTAATTTTACCCCCGAAGCTTCAGCTATTTCAATAAATGCCGTTTTTGAAGTTTCAGAATATAGATAAGTTGCTGATACCGGTTGAAAAAAAGGATTGTTTACAACCACATTTACAGATTTCCCTTTAAGAAAAAAATTTACAACCTCTATGGTGCCATCACCACCATCCGCCAATGGCAACTTAACAATATCAATATTTGGATTAATAGATTTAATTCCTTCTTCAACAGCATTACAAAACTCTAATCCTGTTAATGAATTTTTAAACTTATCTGGTGCTAGCACAATTTTCATAAATGAAATTAATTAGTACTTTTAGTTCAAAACAAATATAAGAAAGTATGGAGATTTTAATTTCGCTAATAGTCGTCGTTATCTTAATGGTAATTGCCGCTTCTAAATATAAATTTCATCCCTTTCTCTCTTTATTAATTGCTGCTATCACTATGGGGTTTATTGGCGGATTAAATGAGAATGAAATTACAACAGTTTTGACTAACGGATTTGGAAAAACATTAGGGAGTATCGGAATTATTATTGCCTTTGGAACCATAATTGGTGCTTACTTAGAAAAAAGTGGTGG
>JAHEDS010000055.1:13751-18810 GCA_024641135.1 Flavobacteriales bacterium | reverse complement strand
AGCTGAAAAAAATTCAAGTGCAGGTTTTGGAACATCACAATCACAAGAAAATGCTCTTGTGAAAATTAGTGTTAAAATTAATGTAGCAATGATTTTTTTCATATTTGTGCCAACAATTGGATATAGACAATTGTCTATATCTACATTATAAAACTAAGATAGTAAATCTTTTATTTCCATGAAGGATCTATTTGCAACATGTGTATAAATTTCGGTTGTTTTAGTAGAACTATGCCCAAGTAAAAGTTGAATATGCCTTATGTCCGTTCCGCTTTCTAATAAATGGGTAGCAAAGCTATGTCTAAGTATGTGAGGCGTTACTTTTTTAAAAATGCCTGCCTTTTTTGCAGCCACAGAAATAATATTTAAAACACTTGTAACACTATATTTATCTCCTTTTTGACCTTCAAAAAGATATTTTTCAGGACGATATTCTTTATAATAGGTTTGTAAATCTTTTAAAATACTAGGACTTAAAACAGAAATACGGTCTTTGTTCCCTTTGGCATTCTTAATAATCACAACCATTCTCTTACTATCTATGTCGGTAACTTTAAGGTTTAATAACTCACCTCTACGAAGCCCTGAAGAGTAGAGCAGGCCTGCAATACATTTGTGTTTAATGTTATTGGTGTTATTAATAATCTTAATAATTTCTTCTTTAGATAAGACTTCTGGTAATTGCTTTTCTTTTCGTGGTCTTTCTATAGAATAAAACCTATTAGGCATGCCATGTACAATCTCGTAAAAGAATTTTATGCTGTTAACTGCCAAATTCACATATGAGTTAGACTTTCCTTCTTGTATAAGTTTTTGCAAATAGTTTCTAACATCAATTTCATTGAGGCTAATCGGGTCTTGGTTGTAATAATAATTAATGAAAGACTCAAAACAAGCTACATAGTTTCGAACAGTATTATCAGAATATCTTTTAAGTTCAAGTTTTAGTAAGTATTCTTCAGGGCAAGGTTTAAATCCTGTTTTAGGTTTTCTGTTTCTGTAGCGTTCTAAATTTAGAATAGGATTAGCTTCATTTATTACTTTTTCTCTAAAAAAATAGTTCCCATTTACCCATGCAATACCATGAAACGTTTTAAATATTAATTCTAAGTTGCTTTTATTATTGGGTATATAAAACATAGCAAACTCTTGGCTCCAAGAAACATGTGGCAAGCCGTCAACAAGCGCTTGAACAACCCTACTAGTACTAAATTGTAGTCCGATGCATTTATTTTGATTGATTAGTAAATGCTTTAAGGTTACACTTTTCTGTAGTTCCATAATCTTTTTTGAAGCAAATTAGTTGATATAAATGATTTAGTCGTATCTTATTCGAATAGGATTCGTATAATATACGTTTAAATTAAAACTGATGAGATTACAAAAAGCTTGTTTGTATTGTAAAAAGGAATTAATTGGGAGGACCGATAAGAAATTTTGCGATCCACAATGTAAAAGTGCTTATCAATACCAGCAGTCGAAAGAACAACCGGCACGATTTTACAATAAAGTTGATAATCAGTTGAAACTTAATCGTAAAATACTAAAGGAATATAATAAAGGAGGCAAAGTAACTGTGAGAGCAGAAATTTTAAAAGAAAAAGGATTTAACGCTAATTTTTTCACCCATTATTGGAAAAACAATAAAGGAGATGTGTATTTATTTGCATATGAATATGGATTTTTAAAGAAAACCGAAAATAACATTGAGAAATACATCTTAGTTCAATGGCAAGAGTATATGAATTAGGATTAATAATATAACTTATAAATAAATTACATATCCAGATTCAATATCATAAAAGGGTTTTCTACCTATAATATCATTATTAATATTCTTAACCGGGAGATATCTCGCTCCGGCAAGTAAGGATTTAATCTCTTGAATATCTTTCTTAGTTGCTGGTTTGTTCTCTGCAGGGGTAAACAAATTTTTAGCTACTTCAACAACAGCTACTCCAGCAGCAGCATTTCCAACTCCTGCTAAAGATAATGTATCTTTTTTTGATTGGTTTTTAACTTCAGGAAAGTCTTTTTTTTGTGACTCCTTGACTTTTGAAATCATTAATTTGGCCTGTTTTAATTGCCAATATCTGCTTCTACAAGAATTGGTACAAAATTTTTGTATACCACGCCTTGTAGGCACAAAATCATCGTTACAGTGAAGACAAATTTCAGTTTTTTTCATTTTATACGTAAATTAAACGTTTAATTTACGTATAAAGATCTAATTAATTATATTTAAATCCAAGTTAAACACCTGTTTTAATATCATTTTTTTAGCATCTTCCTCTGCAACAAGGGGTTGCTTTATTGATTTTTTTTGTGATTTATGGGTGGTATTATTTTGATTTACTTTAATTGTTGCATTTTGAATTGTTATTTCTTTTAACTTTGATTTGATAATAGACTCCAAATCAAAATCATTTTTATGAAAAATGGCTCTGTTTTTATAAAAATGATCTACAAAAACATTTAAATGCTTTTCAAAATGATTTGACTGCATCAGAAACAAGCCCTTTATAGTTTTATTTTGGTGTTTTATTTGGTCCAAATTTGAATACATCCACTCTGACATGTATTTTAAACATTCAACCTGCTCAAGATATTTGTCAAGAATAAAGTTAAACTCTGTTAGATTTGTGATGTGTTCCTTTTCTAATAATCTATAAAGGTTATTTTCTAATTTAGCCCCTTTTAGAAGGATTTCTTTGTTATTTCTACCTTCTTTATATTTTATAGGTCCTTTAAAAGTATCCATCACCAAAACTTGATTAAAGAACTTTTCAATATTCAAATTTTTGAAATTGTCTATAATATTCTTTGGGAAGTCTTTATTTGGAATATAAAAGATAAGTTCTTCCCATAAATTTGGAATTAAACTATTAAAAAAAGTTTCTAATGGGGTCTTATTCATACTTTTTTTTATATTTTATCCTATTTGAGTAATCTTCAGGAATGTATGCATCTATATTTCTCAAATAACTTTCTAAAGCCTTCATTGTAGTATGCCCTGTAATTTGCATTAATTCACTTTTAGCTTCAAATGGGGCAGATTCTTCTAAGAATGATCTGTAGAGTTTTGTAATAAAGGTATGTCTAAAACTGTACAAACTGTAATTTTTATCCAATTCAAAATGGTCTTTGACAACCCTTTTAAACCGTTTCGTAAAGTGGTCTCTCTTGCTTTCTTCACTACTTTCCCATGTACCCCCTATAATAGTTGGGGTAAATAAAAATAAATCATTGTCTAATTGAGATAAATTTGGCAAATCATTTAGTAATATACTTGGAATCCTTTTAATTTTTATTGGTTTGTTTTTGGCCTTAAAAACGACGGTTTGTTCTCTTAAGTTAACATCCCCAATAGTGAGTCTGCAAACTTCCTTGGGTCGTAAAAAGTTATAAGATATGAACTTTATATATAACAGTAATATAGGGTCTTTTTCCTCTAAGTAATTAAATATGTCTTCTTGTTGTTTGTCGGTATAGGACTTATGCCTTTGTGGTATGGATTTTAAAACGGGAATCCTTTTTATAAAGTTGTGCTCAATAATATCATTATCTTCCAATACCTGAATGACACTGCTTAAATCTGTCCTATAGTTGTTTCTATTTCTAGGTGAAGTGTTCTCTAAAACATGGTTAAAAAAAGTCATGAGAACCTTTTTATCCAACGCTTGTATGGTTTGTATTTCTGGATACTCTGCAACTAACCACTTTAATAAATTGTTGATTTTATATTCATAATCTTTTTTTGTACGAGAACTGACTAGTTTTTCTTTTATTTTAAGACCAAAGTCAAAAGCTTCTCTCAACCCCATAGTTGGTTTTTGTTCACTGTTTTGATTGGTTTTTATGTCTTCTTTCTTTAAATTTTTTGTTTCAAGGCCTTTTCCTTTTTGATTTATACGACGATATAAATCTTTATTGTCTTCAAAAGGATTGTATCCTAGTTTAAGAAGTTTGATTAAGGTTTTTCTATAAATACTCAAAACCTCGATGCGTTCTTCTTTTGTTTTAAACTTATTTGTGTTTCCGTAGAATGGCGTAACCCTTTTTAATTTTTCTGTTTTTGGATCTCTAAATGAAAAATAAACATACCAACGTTTACTTAAATCACCTTTAGCCGTGTAGATTTTTGGTAGTGTGAAATTCTGTTTTTGAGACAAATCGTATGCGGTTTCGTATTCAATTCCGTATGCAAATGTAAGAATTTGTTTAGATGTAAGCATAAAAAAACGGTTTAGAAAAGGCTAAACCGCTTATTTACACATGATTTAAACTTGTAGCGAGAGCGGGGCACGATCCCGCGACCTCCGGGTTATGAATCCGACGCTCTAACCAGCTGAGCTACCTCGCCATAATTTAAGGCTGCAAATATAAAAACAATATTATTGTCAGCAAACATAACTTGTGCAAAATATTATTAATTTTTATTGTTTTACTTATCATTAATTGTATATCTTGGGCTTCATAAATTTTTAAGTGACTTATGGACGAGAAAGTTAAATTTGAAATAGAATTTCCTATACACGCATCCCCTCAATTATTATATCAATATATTTCAACACCTTCAGGATTATCTGAATGGTTTTCAGATAATGTAAATTCTCGTGGCGAGTTATTTACCTTTATTTGGGATGATAGTGAAGAACGTGCTAAATTATTAAGTAAAAAAAGTGGCGAACGCATTAAATTTAGATGGTTGATTGATGAAGAAGACGACCTTTCAACTTTTTTTGAACTTAGAATTCAGGTTGATGAAATTACCAAAGATGTTTCTTTAATTGTTGTTGATTTTGCTGATGAAGACGAGGTTGAAGAATCAAAGATGCTATGGGAGAACCAAATTTCTAGCTTAAAACAAGTTTTAGGCTCATCTTAAAGATACTATTAGACTTTAATTTATATTTGTTCTAATCTCGGTTTACTGGGATATTGAACTTTTTTTTATGATTAATTTTAACGGGGATATTTTAGATAATAATACTTTATTATCAGTAAACAATAGAGGTCTTAATTTTGGCGATGCACTTTTTGAAACTATAAAAGTTTC
>JAHEDS010000055.1:0-13651 GCA_024641135.1 Flavobacteriales bacterium | reverse complement strand
CCAATAACTAAATACAGAAAGAAGCAGTTTACTAATAATTTTGCCAAGGAAGTATTGCAAAAAGTGAATGTTAAAATGAGATTGAGCTAGTTATAGCTTGGATTTTCAGGAGCGTTTGACCAAATGCTATATTCGCCACCAAATTCTAACATCTTTTCTTTCCAGAAAGATTCATAATCTTTTTTTATGATGTTATTTTTGTAAATATTCTCGGTAACCACCCAGGAATTTGATTTAAGTTCAGTTTCTAGTTGATTTGAATCCCAACCAGAATATCCCAGAAAAAAACGAATATCAGTTTCTTTAATTTTTTTATTAGCTATAAGATTGGCTACTTTGTTAAAGTCGCCACCCCAATAAATACCAAGAGATATTTCAATGCTATTGGGAATTAGTTTGGGAACTGTATGAATAAAATATAAATTATCCTGTTCTACAGGACCTCCATTATATACCTTAAAAGAAGCCTCTACCTCTGGTACTAAATCATTAAGGGAATATGTAAGTGGTTTGTTTAGAATAAAACCTATGGAACCTTCAGTATTATGGTCTGCTAAAAGTACAATAGCCCTATTGAATGACATATCACCAATAATTGTAGGTTCAGCAATTAATAAATCACCTTTTTTTGGCTTTGTTATTATCATGTAAGGTGTTATTTGTTATTTAAATCTAATACATATTTTTTAAAAATACAATAAAGTAATAGTTTTTATACAAAAAATGCCTTCGTTTTAGGAAGGCATTTTAAAAATATTAAAGAAAGTATATTAGTTTACTGCTCTAGATAAATCTGAACCAGCTTTAAATTTAACTACTTTTTTCGCTTTAATCTTAATAGTTTGTCCTGTTTGAGGGTTTCTACCTTCTCTAGCAGCTCTTTTAGATACTGACCAAGAACCAAATCCAACTAAAGAAACTCTGTTGCCTTTTTGTAAAGCTCCTTCAATTTCTATAAGTGCACATTCTAAAGCTTTTTTAGCAGCAGCTTTTGTAATTCCAGCATGTTCTGCCATTGCATCGATTAAATCTGTTTTGTTCATAATATAAAATTTAATTATTAATAAATTGTTGGTTAAACTTTGTTTGTTAAATCCTATACAAATTTATACGGATTATGCTATCATGCAAGTAATAGCAAGGGAAATGCCATTTAATGTTGATAACTTACTGTATTTGTTAATAAAGATTAAGTGTTTTACCGGTAATTTAAAAATATCAATAAAATTAAGGGTTTACAGCATTTTTGAATCCTCATCAAATTGATATCCATTTAAAAGTGATTTGATATCCATATTACGTTTTCCAGGAAGCTGCATTTCTTCAATTTTAATAAACCCGTTTTTTGTGGCAACTTTTAAAAAGTCTTTACTTGAAATTATTTTTCCAGTCGAAAAGGCATGGTCTTCTATTTCAAAGTCACATTTAAATATTTTTATAGTTAATGTATCTTCCTTATTGATAAGAGTACACCATGCGCCAGGGTAGGGACTTAAACCCCGTATTTTATTATATATATTTGTTAAGGAATCGTTCCAGTCTATTTTACAATTCTCCTTATCTAGTTTATGGGCTGTTTTAATGGCTTTAGATTCTTTTTGAGGGGTTGTTTTCACCTCTCCTTTTTCTATTAATTTAACAGTCTCCAAAACAAGTATTCTGCCAACATTCATGAGCTTATCATGTAATGCTCCTGCATTTTCCTTTGGATCTATGTCTACTGATTCCTGTAAAATCATTTCACCAGTATCAATTTTGTCATCAATAAAGAATGTAGAAACTCCTGTTTTGTTTTCACCATTGATAATGGCCCAGTTAATTGGTGCCGCACCTCTGTAGTTAGGTAACAACGATGCATGCAGGTTAAACGTACCATATTCAGGCATTTGCCAGACTGCTCTTGGCAACATTCTAAAGGCCACCACTATTTGCAGATTTGCGTTAAGCTTTTTTAAATCGCTTAAAAAGGCTGGATCCTTCAAATTTGTTGGTTGCAAAACATGAAGATTTTGTCCTTTAGCATATATCTTTACAGCGCTTTCATTTAGTTTTCTTCCACGTCCTGCGGGTTTATCAGGGGCCGTTATAACCCCAACAACATCGTAATTATTTTCTACTAAAGTTTTAAGTGTTGCCACCGCAAATTCAGGTGTTCCCATAAAAACGATTTTCAAGTGTCTCATCTGTGAAATAGTTTGTAAGTATTTGTTTTTGTTATTGAAATAATTTGATGCTCTAAAAGTAATTGTAATACTGTTTTGAGGTCGTCTTCAGAACAACTTAATTGAGAAATCATCTTTCTTGATGATAAATCTCCGTTTTCTAATAACTCAATAACCTGGTTTTTTAAACTTTTTATATCCTGCGGTTTATTCCTTTTTTTTGTTTTAGTACAAACCGAGCAAACACCACAAGGGCTTATATTTTTCTCTCCAAAATAGGAGAGAAGTTGTACGTTTTTACAGGTAGTATCATTTTTAATATAATTTAAAACAGATGCAACCTGAAGTTGTTTTAAATCATTTTGCTGTTCTATTACGGAGGCTATCCGGTTTATAGTTTTATCATCTTCGCGAGGCACAATAAAAGTAACTTGTGCATCGGTTTTAGCTAATTTTAAAGTAATAATTTCATCTTTATCTAATTGTTTTAAAGCTGAAATAAGAACCGCTTCATTACTTGATGCTTTTTCAGCAATTTTAGCTAAATTAATTTTAGTGTCGTGTTCAAAAACTCCACCGTACATTCTTAAAATTGATTTTACTATAAGTTCAAGGTTTTTATGCGTTTCAAGATAGCGAAATACAACTGCATTTGTGGCAATTACCTCTATAGAAACCTGATTGTGAAATTGTCGAGATAAACTAATAACGCTTGTTCTATCTAAAATTAATAAGGTATTATAACATAAAATGCTGCTAAAATCATAAGTTTTACAAAACGCATTAAAATCAAAATCAAAAGTTGAAAATTCGCCCTCACCATAAGAGATTTGGAAATAATTGCACAGTTTTCTATAAACTTGCTTTATGAATTCGACCGTTGGTAAAACATTTAAAAACTGATTTTTAATTAAAACTTCATCACTGTTATTTTTCAAAATAACAGCGAAGGCTTTATCTCCATTCCTTCCGGCTCTTCCTGCTTCTTGAAAATAACTTTCAAGGCTTTCGGGTAAATTAAAATGAATAATCGTTTTTACTTCTGGTTTGTCAATTCCCATTCCAAAAGCATTCGTAGCTACCATAACTTGTTTTTGATTATTTAACCAAAGTTGCATATGTGTATCTTTCTCAGGGTTTGATAACCCACCATGATAAAAAGTAGCCGAAATTCCTTTTTTTTCCAGAAATGAACTAATTTCAAGTGTTAATTTCCTGTTTCTTACATAAATTATTGAGGAGGCTGTATACTTTTTTAAAATGCTTTCTAAACGATAATATTTATCTTCTTCATGCAAAACCATATAGGCCAAATTTGGCCTTGTAAAAGATTGTTTGAAGACTTTGGGTTTAATAAAATCCAATTCTTTTATAATATCTTCAACTACCTTTGGTGTGGCAGATGCTGTTAAGGCTACTATATTTATACTGGGTTGTAGTTGTCTTAAAAGAGTAATGTTTTTATAGGCTGGTCTAAAATCATTTCCCCATTGCGAAATACAATGTGCTTCATCAACCGCAATTAAATTTACATTCATTTGCTTAATACGTTCCTGCACTAACTCTTGTTGCAGACGTTCAGGCGATAAATACAAAAATTTGTAATTTCCATAAATGCAATTATCTAAAAGGGTATCTAATTGCTGTGGTGGTATTCCACTGGTAAGTGCTATTGCTTTAATGCCTTGTTCCTGTAGCTTTTGCACCTGGTCTTTCATGAGAGCTATTAAGGGAGAAATAACAATACAAATACCCTCCTTTGCCAAAGCCGGAATTTGAAAACACAGCGATTTTCCACCACCTGTAGGAAGTAATACAAAGGTATCTTCACCTTCAATTACTGCATTGATTATGTCTTCTTGAAGTGGTTTAAACTCAGTAAAGTTCCAATAACGTTCTAATATGTTAATGGGATGTTGCATTATAGCATTTTTAAAACCTTTAAAATGTGGTCTGTTCGGTTTTCAACGGTGTCAAAAGGGACATCCAATAAATTGTAGTTATAACTTTGGTAAGTATGAAGCAAATATTCATGAATTTCCTGAGCCTGATTGAAATTTTCATAACGCTCATTATCACTGGTATAAATAGCTTCCCAAGGCTTTAAAATAAAAACATAATCATAGGTATGCACTTTGCACGAATTTACAAATTCTTGAGGATAGATATCGCCAATAAAATCCATATAAGCTAATACATCTGGAAGGCCTCGGTCAAGAAAAACAAGATTCGACTCATGATTTTGAGCTTGAATATATTGATTTTCTCTTCCTTTTAAAAGTAGCTCACTAAAAAGTAATGGATTTGTTAAAAATAACTGATCAACCCCATTTTTTTTTGCATCTAAAGTTACCTGCCTGGAAATTTCTTCAAAACAAGTAAACTTTCTTTTAATTAGTTCATTTATAATGGTTGATTTTCCAGTTCCAGGGCCTCCGGTGATAACAATTTTTTTACTTTTCAATACAATCGTAATTTGCTGTAAAATTCGGAATTTAAATGTTTAAAAAAAAATGCAAAGTAAACTGTATATTTGCAGCTTATTAAAATGTTATGAGCACAAATCAAAATTCTGAAGAATTTTACGAAAAATTAAAAGACCGATTATATAAAACCAGTAGCTGGCCATCGGAATATTTATATAAATTTATTATTAAATCTGATAAAAAAAACTTATTTGTTATAGAAGACCTTTTTAACAATTTGGGGGCTGTAATTAATACCAAAGAATCTAAAAACGGAAAATACACTAGTATCTCTATAAATGTGCAAATGAGTAACCCTGAAGCCGTAATTGAAAAGTATAAAGAAGTAATAAATAATGTTGAAGGCGTTATTAGTCTTTAGTTTTTTTTTGTACTTTTGAAAAAGCATAAATACTACATGCAACAATTTATAATTCTACACACTTTATTTTGATTATAGACAATTTAGAATACAACACAGAACGTGAGCATTTAATCATTCCGGAATATGGTCGACATATGCAAAAAATGATTAATCATGCCAAATCATTAGAAACTAAAGAAGAGAGAAACAAAACGGCAAAATCAATCATTGCTGTGATGGGAAATATGCAACCACATTTAAGAGATGTGCCCGATTTTCAGCATAAGCTTTGGGATCAGCTTTTTATTATGGCTAATTTTGAATTGGACGTAGATTCACCTTTTCCAATTCCATCCAAAGAATTTCTTGAAGAACGTCCGGAACCTTTAGAATATCCTCAAAATTTTCCAAAATACCGTTTTTATGGAAATAATATCAAAACGATGATTGATGTGGCGAATACTTGGGAAGATGGTGATTTGAAAGAAGCCCTTATTTTTACTATTGCCAACCATATGAAAAAGTGTTTTTTAAACTGGAATAAAGACACTGTTGAAGATGATGTGATTTTTAAGCATTTATATGAACTTTCTAATGGTAAAATAAATCTTAAAAATACAGATGAAGATTTAACTGATGCCACCAGTTTGATGCGTACTAAAACAAAATTTAATACAGGAAGCAAAAAGGGCGGACATAAAAAGAACACCAATCGACCAAGAAAACGCTATTAAACTTATAGTATGGGAACATTTAGAATTGAAGGTGGCCATCAATTAAAAGGAAGTATTCAACCTCAAGGCGCCAAAAATGAAGCATTACAAATATTATGTGCTGTTTTACTAACTCCAGAGGTAGTTACCATTAATAATATTCCTGACATTGTAGATGTTAATAAACTTATTAATTTACTTAGAAAATTAGGGGTTAAAGTTGAAAAATTAGCCCATGGTTCCTATACCTTTCAAGCAGACAATGTTAATTTAAAATATTTAGAATCAGACGATTTTAAAGTGGATGGACGTGGTTTACGTGGTTCAATAATGATTGTTGGACCGTTATTAGCGCGTTTTGGTAAAGGGTATATTCCTAAACCGGGAGGTGATAAAATTGGTCGTCGCAGGTTAGACACCCATTTTGAAGGTCTTATTAATTTAGGAGCCAAATTTGGATATAGTAAAGAAGAACAGTTTTATGGTGTTACTGCAAAACGCTTAAAAGGTGCTTATATGCTTTTAGAAGAAGCATCTGTTACTGGAACTGCTAATATAGTGATGGCTGCAGTTTTAGCTGAAGGTACTACTACAATTTATAATGCAGCTTGCGAGCCTTATTTACAGCAATTATGTAAAATGCTTAATAGAATGGGGGCCAAAATAAGTGGCGTTGGTTCTAATATGTTAATTATTGAAGGTGTTGATAGCTTAGGTGGAACCACTCATACCATGCTACCTGATATGATTGAAATTGGTAGTTGGATAGGATTGGCCGCAATGACTAAAAGTGAATTGACTATTAAAAATGTTAGTTGGAATGATTTAGGTTTAATCCCAAATATTTTTAGAAAACTTGGTATCACAGTTGAAAAACGAGGTGATGACATTCATATACCTGCCCATACAAAGGGTTATGAAATACAAAGTTTTATTGACGGGTCTATTTTAACCATAGCTGATGCGCCTTGGCCAGGGTTTACACCCGATTTACTAAGTATTATATTGGTAGTGGCTACACAAGCTAAAGGCAGTGTTTTAATACATCAAAAGATGTTTGAAAGTCGTTTGTTCTTTGTGGATAAATTGATTGATATGGGAGCCAAAATAATATTGTGTGATCCACATAGAGCAACCGTTATTGGTCATGATTTTAAATCAACTTTAAAAGCAACTGTAATGACCTCTCCAGATATTCGAGCTGGAGTATCCTTATTAATTGCGGCATTATCAGCTAAAGGTACTTCTACCATTCAAAATATTGAGCAAATCGACAGAGGATACGAACGTATTGATGAACGTTTAAGGGCTATAGGGGCTAAGATTGAAAGAATTGATTAGACAAGTTAATATTATACAAAGGTCGGAGCTATCTTGAATTATAATATTTTCCTTGCCATGTGTTTTTTTCTAAAATTCTCTTGTCAATTTTTGCAACAATTTCAAAGTTTTTGAAGTGCCATTTCGGAGCAATCAATAAATCCATAGGAGCTTCGCTAACAAACCGTTCTATAATAATATCAGGGCGTAATAACTCTATGAATTCAGTAATAAATTCAATATAGTTTTCTGAAGTAAATAAATTGAATTCTTCAGGGTTTCTTTTATATTGCCCCGCCATAATAGATTGTTTAACAATTTGTAGATGGTGTAATTTTAAAGTGGTAATTGGGAGCTTTGAAACTTCTATGGCATGATTTAATAACTCTTCTTTAGTTTCACCAGGTAAGCCCAATATAATATGAGCACCTAAATGAAATCCTTTGTCTTTACACAAGGTATAAGCTTTTTTAGATTCCTCATAAGTGTGGCACCTATTAACATACTTCAGCGTTCGGTTTAAGGTGCTTTCTACTCCAAACTCGAGAGATATAAAATAACGTTTTGATAAAAAAGACAGATAATCAATAATTTCTTCTGATATACAATCGGGTCGTGTACCAATAACCAGCCCAATTACTTTAGGCACGCTAAGGGCTTCATTATACATGTTTTTTAGCGATTCCAAATCAGAATATGTATTGGTATACGCTTGAAAATAGGCTAAGTATTGTTGCGCATTATATTTTTTAGAAAACCTATTTATACCTTCTTCTAATTGCTGTCTAACCGTTTTGGTAGGCGTGCAATAGTCTGGATTAAAAGTATTGTTGTTACAGTATGAGCATCCACCAAAGCCTTTTGTGCCATCTCTGTTAGGACATGAAAAACCAATATCTATTGATATTTTTTGTACACGTTCCCCGAATGTTGACTTAATAAAGGAAGAGTAATCCAAATAACGTTTTCCTGTAAATTGCATATTAAATAGTAGTATGCAAAATTATCAAAAAAGAAGTCATACTAATTTATAATTGAGTTCTTTTATTTCAAAGCTTCACCCAGCCAGGCGTTTAATTCAGATTTTATAGGATCTTGTCCTACCTGCTCATGAATTCTGGTAACAATTGTATTTTTTATCGTTTGAAGTAATTCTGGGCCCTCTTTTAAAATCTCTTTAATAATGGAATTACCTTCTACAAAACCAATCGCAGCATCCATGGCAGTAGGACAGTGTCCAATTAATGTAAGTTTTTTAATGTCAATATTTTTAAAACCGGCAATTTTAGTGTAAGAATGTAATTCGTCAGGATTATTCATAGCAGAATATGCTTTCCCAAAATAAGCAGGGATTTCGGTTTTTAAATACTGTAAAATGGTTTGTTGGCTTATTTGAAGTGTTCTATTATTTTCGGCCTTGTCCCATGTTACAAATATAAACTGACCACCAGGTTTTAAAACTCGCCAAGCTTCATTAAAACCTTTTTGTTTATCTGGTAAAAACATAAAACCAAACTGACAAACCACGCAATCAAAATTATTATCAGGAAACGGTAGATATTGAGCATCGGCAACATGAAATTCTACATTCGCAGATGTTACTTTATTTTTGGCAATTTCAAGCATATTAGGATTAATATCTATCGCCGTAAGTTTAGCGTCATCGCCAATTTTTTTTGAAATATGATTGGTAAGTCTGCCAGAACCTACACCAATTTCTAAAATTTGTTTTGGATTGCCTTTTATTATTGAAGTTACATATACAGAATATGGCTCATAAAGATAAGGTCCTAGATATTTCTCGTAGACACCGGGGATTGTTTTTTCAAACGGAATTGATTTTTCTTCCATTTCAAAAGGGGTTATTTATGGGTTACATCTAATTTACCAAAAAATATTATATTAATAAGTAATACTTTTTTTCTAAAGAATTTGAAGCTAACACTTTAGGTAAACTTCAAGTATTTATCATTAACCTTATCAATTCTTAACATTTTATAGTCTAAAATATAGTTTTGATAAACACGCCAGGGTGCTTTATCTCCTTGGCTTGGTAAGATGTTATTTGCTCTGTAAATGTATCCTGAATTAAGATTAAGCAATGGCGTCGCCTTTAAGCTAGAATCTAACATTAATGGACAAACCTCCTTAAGTTGACGTTTGTTCATAAAGTGTAATACTCTTGAAATATACTCACTGGTTAAATCACTTTTTAAGGTCCAGGAAGCATTGGTGTAGCCTACAAAAATAAAAAGATTTGGTAAGGCGCTTAACATGGAGCCTTTATATACAAACGTTTTAGAAATATCAATGGGCTTGTTATCAATAAACATTTTTACACCACCAAAAGGTAGAATCCTAAGCCCTGTTGCACTTACTATGATATCTGCGAATAATTCTTTACCTGATTGTAATAGAATACCTTTTTCAGTAAAATTTTTAATAGTTTCGGTTTCCACGGAGGCTTTCCCTTCTTTTATTACTTTAAATAAGTCGCCATCTGGGGCCAAACAAAACCGTTGTTCCCATGGATTGTAATTAGGTGTAAAATGTGGTGTTGCAGGAAAATCACCCAATGCCTTTTGTGCATTTTTAATGATAAATTTTTTCATGGCATTTGGCCATTTTCGGCAGGCATTAAAAAATATCATATCTAAAATAACATTCTTAAACCGAATAATTTTGTGGGCTATTTTTTTAGGTAATAGATATTTAATCAGATTTGCTGTACTATCTTTATTGGGTAAAGCGCCAATATAGGTTGGCGATCTTTGCAACATCGTTACATGTTTAACTGTGTTTGCGATTTCAGGAACGATAGTTACTGCTGTGGCTCCACTACCAATAACTACAACTGTTTTGTCTTTTAAATCTAACTCTTTTGGCCATTTTTGAGGGTGTATAAACGCTCCTTTAAAGTTTTCTAACCCTGCATAATTTGGAGTGTAACCATAATCATAACTATAATACCCGCTACAATTAAAAATAAATTTAGATTGATAAATAACTTCTTTATTGGTTATTGTATCTAACGTGGTAATGGTCCATAAATGCAAATGTGTATTATAATGGTAGGTGAGTGCTTTTTTATTATATATAATATGTTTTTTTACTTGATATTCTTCAGCAGCATCATTTAAATATTTTAAAATAGATGGTGCATCTGCAAAAGATTTAGCGGCATCCCATGTTTTAAATGAATAACCAAATGTGTACATATCAGAATCAGAACGTACACCAGGATATTTAAATAAATCCCAGGTGCCACCTAGATTATTTCTTGTCTCTAATATTCTGTAAGTTTGTTCCGGATTTTTTCTTTTTAAATGACAAGCTGCTCCTATTCCAGATAAACCCGCACCAATTATTGTTATATCTGTATAATTTGTATTCATATTATTTATTTCTTAAAATCTAATGTACAAAAATTAGATTGCCTATTAACACAAAAAAAAGCCTCGAATAGTCGAAGCTTCAGTATAATTTAATTTCACTAATTGTTTATAGGTGGTGGCCCTTCAGGAATCATAGCTTCATATACTTCATCTCCTTTTCGTTCTTTAAACTCGTCTTTTATTTTTGTAACTAAATCTGGGTTTTCAAACAAATCAGACATAGTCATTGCCATAGCTTTCGAAGCATAGGTCATGCCTTTATGTCCAATGCTCATACCTCCACATGCCACTACGGCCCAAGAATGCCAAGGTGTATCCTTTGGAGCAGTCGTCACTCTTAAATTAATATTGGGTACATTCCAGCTAACGTCACCAACATCTGTTGAACCTCCACCAGGATTTTCTCTGGTTTCTTCAAGCGATTTTACAGTACTATCAAAACCTATTTGTGGTTTACCTGTGGCTTCCTGTATTTTTTTTCCATATGCAATCTCGTCATCAGTATAGATTATTGGACCCAATAAATCTAAATTAGACTGCATGATTTTTCCACCTTCACGATTGACTAACACTTCATAAATTCCAGAGATTAATGAAACTTTATAATCAACGTTTGCCATAATAGCTGCACCTTCTGCCATTTTTTTCACCTGCTCATAAACTGGGATCATTCCTGTGCGTTTGGTATCTCTAATTCGGACCCAAATTTTTGAATAATCTGGCACTACATTTACTACTTTTCCAGCATCTTGAATATGATAATGCATTCTCACTGTTGGGTGAACGTGTTCTCTATAATAGTTTATTCCTGTGGCATAAAGTTCTAAGGCATCTGAAGCAGAACGTCCATTCCATGGGTCTGCCGAGGCATGGGCAGCCTGTCCAAAGAACTCCACTTTAAAATCTACAAGAGCCAATGAACTTTGTACATCCGCTTCAATATTATCTCCCGGATGCCAACTTATGTTTACGTCGACATCATCCCATAAGCCTGCTTTTACCATCCATATTTTCCCAAAATACTTTTCTTCACTAGGGGTTCCGAAAAAAATCACAGTTCCTTGAAGTGTTCCATTTTCAATTTGTTCTTTTATAGCTACAGCTGCTCCTAAGCTAGCAGCTCCAAACAAATTGTGACCACAGCCATGACCAGGATTGCCTTCTTGAACTGGGTTTTTAGTGGGTTCGGTCTTTTGAGATAAACCTGGAAGCGCATCAAACTCTCCTAATACGCTAATAACGGGTTTTCCAGAACCATAGGTCGCTGTAAAGGCTGTTGGTTCACCAGCAACACCGCGCACTACTTTAAAACCTTGTGACTCCGCATAATCTGCCAATATTTTTGAAGACTGGATTTCTTCAAAAGCTGTTTCAGCCAATCCCCAAATAGCATCACTTATATTGATTAGATTTGCTTCGTGTTTTTCAACTGATGCAATAATAGCCTCTTTAGTTTTATTAATTAAGGCTTGTGAAAATGTCATCCCTGAAGTTAGGAATACAAGGAGCATTAAAATTTTTCTAGATGTCATGCGAATAGAATTTATATTTTTTAAATATAAGATTTTATTAACAGAATTAGAATGGCAGTTAAAAGATATGTTTTAACTAATTTAATGCTTCTTTATATATATTTAAGCAGCGTTCTCTTGCAAAAGTATGATCAACTATTGGGGCAGGGTAAGTTAATTCTTTAAAATCTGGCACCCATTTTTTTATATATTTTAAATTTTTATCAAACTTTTCTATTTGAGTTGTGGGATTAAAAATTCTAAAATAGGGAGCGGCATCAACGCCGCAGCCAGCTACCCATTGCCAGTTTCCTACATTACTGGACATTTCATAATCATGTAGCTTTTCAGCAAAATAGGCTTCACCCCAACGCCAGTCTATTAACAGATGTTTACATAAAAAACTACCTACTAGCATGCGAATGCGGTTGTGCATAAATCCTGTTTCATTAAGTTGCCGCATACCAGCATCAACTAAAGGATAACCGGTTTTACCTTCACACCAAGCCTTGAATTCAGTTTCATTATTTCGCCAGATAATTCGGTCGTATTTTGGCTTAAAGCTTTTAGTGACCGTATGAGGATAGTGCCACAAAATTTGCATAAAAAACTCACGCCAAATAAGTTCCTGCAAAAATATTTCATTTTTTTCGGAAATTGCTTTTTTAATTATGGCTCTTACACTAACAGTCCCGAACCGTAAATGTGGTCCAAGTCTTGAAGTAGAGTCTAGAGAAGGAAAATTACGAGTCTCTTCGTAATTTTGAATCAATTCAGAAGTGATATTATAATCCTTTATTTTTTGAAAAGACGACTTAAATCCCATTTCTGATAAACTTTGATGAGCCACATGAGTTTGCTTAACAAGCTTAAATAAATTTGGTTTTGTATCATATAAATTGAGTGTTTTAGTTTTAAATAAGGCTTTCCATTGTTTCATATATGGTGTGTAAACCTTATATGGAGTACCATCGTTTTTTACAATATCATTTTTCTCGAAAATTACCTGATCTTTATAAGTTTTAAAGAGGATATTTTGTTCAGCGAGTAAACTTTTTATTTGTTCATCACGTTTTAATGCATAGGGCTCATAATCATGATTCGCATAAACAGTTTCAATGGAATTGTTTTTTATAATTTCTTTAAAAATTTGTATTGGTTTACCGAAATAACAAGCTATATCACTTCCGTAATTATCATGAAGCGATCGTTTCATTATTTGAATAGTTTCATAGATGAAGGTAACCCGTGCATCTTCTTCAGGAAGTTGCTCTAATATTTCTGAGTCAAAAATAAATATGGGTAATACTTGATGCTTGTCATGCAAGGCTTCAAACAATGCGACATTATCGTCGAATCTTAAATCTCTTCTAAACCAAAAAATATTAACCATTTGTTTCATGGTTTATAAACTCCAAAGAGCTCTTCTAACTTCTTGGTTCTATAATTGAAGATTTCCTCAAGTTTAGGTTTTACTAATATAGGATGCACTAATTGACCAAGAATACCAAAAGGTACTTTATAATCTATAATATCTTCCATTTCTACACCACCTTCAATTTCCTTTATAAAATGTTTATGATGCCAGAGTGCATAAGGACCAAATCGTTGTTCATCAACAAAGTAATGCTTATCAACAACATGTGAAATTTCAGTGACCCATTTGGTTTTAATTCCTAAAACAGGAGTAACTATATATTGAATAATTTGACCAGCAAACA
>JAHEDS010000054.1 GCA_024641135.1 Flavobacteriales bacterium | reverse complement strand
ATTTTTAAACAGACAGGAATTGGTACCGATGCCTCATTTTCTTCAGGGGTGCTATTAAGCACAATTACGGTAATATTCACATTTGTCGCCATGTATTTAATAGATAAAATGGGGCGAAGACCGTTGTTGTTATTTGGTACCGCCGGCATCGCAATTAGTTTATTATTGTGTGCCTACGGTTTTAAACAGGCAACTTATGAATTAACGTCAGAAGAAATTAGCAATTTTAAATTTGCTGACGCCAATTTGTTAGAACCGTATGCAAATAGAGTATTTCAAAATGATGTTGATTTTAAAAACGCAATGAAATTAGCCTTGGGTAATCAAATTTACAGCAAGAATGATGGCGCTATTTTAGAAGCAGCAACAAATATGAATGCAAATTTGGTTCTTATAGGTATTTTAGGATTTATAGCCTGTTTCGCATTTTCTTTAGGCCCAGTAATGTGGGTTCTTTTATCTGAATTATATCCACTAAAATATAGAGGGCTTGCTATTGGGGCTATTGCCTTTTTAAATTCATTTATTAGTTCTGTTGTACAATTAATTTTCCCTTGGGAATTATCTAATTTAGGTAATGCCATGAGTTTTTTCATATTTGGCGCAATAGCCTTTATTGGATTTTTCATATTATTAAAAATATTACCAGAAACAAAAGGAAAATCATTGGAACAAATTGAAAACGAATTTGTTATAAACTAAAAAACAAATGAAAAAGTACATTGTTACATATTTTATAATGCTTCTTATTGTTGGATGTAAAGGGAATAAGGTTGATAATAAAACGGAGCCATTAGTATTAGAAATGCAAAAAACAGAAAACCCTTCAATGGTTGAATTATCACATATAAATGGGAAGTATCAATTACTGGTCAATAATAAACCATTTTATATAAAAGGAGCTGGATTAGAGTTTGGAGAAATTGGATCCTTAGCAAAACATAAGGCCAATTCATTTAGGACATGGCGTACAGAAAACGGACAACAAACAGGAAAAGAAGTTTTAGATGCAGCTAAAAAGAATGGTTTAATGGTAACTATGGGAATTGATGTTGCCAGAGAAAGGCATGGGTTTGATTATAATGATGAGGTAGCGGTTAAGGAGCAGAAGGAGCGAATTAGACAAGAAGTTTTGGGACTTAAAGATCATCCGGCTTTATTGATTTGGGCCATTGGGAATGAACTAAATTTAAGAGCAACAAACCCCAAAGTATGGGATGCTGTAAACGATATTTCTAAAATGATTCATGAGATTGACCCTAATCATTTAACAACAACCACACTTGCGGGGATTTCACAAAATGATATAAACCTAATTAAAGAAAGGTGTCCAGATATAGATGTTTTGTCAATCCAATTGTACGGTTCCATCGTAAAGCTGCCAAAACTTCTAAAGGAATTTAACTGGACTGGTCCGTATATTGTTTCAGAATGGGGAGCAACTGGTCATTGGGAAGTCCCAAAAACATCATGGGGTGTGCCTATTGAAGAAAACAGCACAATAAAGGCGGCAAATTATTTAAAGCGATACCAAATTGCAATAGAGCCAGACACTACTCAATGCCTTGGGTCGTATGTTTTTCTTTGGGGCCAAAAACAAGAAAGGACACCAACGTGGTACGGTGTTTTTTTAGAGAATGGTAATGAAACTGAATCGGTTGAGGTGATGCATTATATTTGGAATGACTCATGGCCAAATAATAGAACACCACAAATTCTATCATTTACTTTAAATAACAAAACGGCTTACGATAGTGTTATAGAAGATTCCGAAAATCAATTACATGCGGTATTAAAAATTGATGACTTTGAAAAGGATGCTATTCACTATACCTGGGAAGTGTTGCCAGAGAGTACAGATTTAAAGGATGGAGGCGATAAAGAAGATAGACCTGAAAAAATTGAGATTATAGAGACAATAAATGAAGACGGACAGTTAACATTTAAAGCACCTAATCCAGGGAAGTACCGTTTGTTTGTCTATGCCGATGACGGATTTGGGCATTCGGCAACAGCTAACATTCCATTTATGGTAAAATAATAGATATTAAAAATAAAAAAATTAATCTAATGAAGCAAAGTGAGATTTATATAGGTGATAATAAGGCGTCTATAAATGAAGAAGGTGTGACTGGTGAAATTTTGAGTTTTGAAAATGAAACATTTTATAAAATCTCTAATAGTAATGCCATGAGGCCATTCTTTATGAGCATTGTGAGTGATTCAAATCACTGGATGTTCATTTCAAGCAATGGTGGATTGACTGCCGGAAGAAAGGATTCAGAATCTTCTTTATTTCCATATTATACGGATGATAAAATAACAGAATCAGCTGAAATAACAGGAAGTAAAACCATTCTTCAGGTACATAAAGGAGAAAAAACCTTGTTATGGGAACCTTTTTCAAGTAAGTATGAAGGCGTTTACAATATTGTTAGAAATTTATATAAAAACAGCTATGGAAATAAGGTTGTTTTTGAAGAAATCAATAAGGATTTAGGGTTGACTTTCAGATACCAGTGGAATTCCAGTGATAGATTTGGATTCGTTAAAAAATCAACTCTTTTAAACAATACCTCAGCCAAAATTGATGTTACCGTATTAGATGGGTTACAAAATATCTTGCCGTCAGGCGTAAATTCTGGACTACAAAACGCCAGTAGTAATTTAGTGGATGCTTACAAAAAATGTGAATTAGAAAAAGAGGCTGGTTTAGGTATTTATGCTTTAAGTGCTTTTATAGTGGATAAAGCGGAGCCCAGTGAAGCTTTAAAGGGAAATATTGTTTGGTCTCTAGGATTTGAAAAACCCACTTACCTGTTGTCTTCTTTGCAATTGAATAATTTTAGAACTGGAAAAAGCATAAAACAGGAAGTTGATATTAAGGCTGAAAAAGGAGCTTATTTTGTTGTTTCTGGAATTACTTTAGCGGCTAATAATGAAAAAGATTGGATGTTTGTTGCCGATGTAAATCAATCAATAAGTGGGGTTGTCCAGTTGTCGGAATTAATAAAAAAAGAAAAGAATTTAGCCAAATTGGTTCAGGAAGATATTGACTATGGATCTAAAAATTTAATAAAACTAATTGGTGCTTCTGATGGATTACAACTTACCGCAGATCAATTAAACAACACAAGACACTTCGCTAACACCATGTTTAATGTGATGCGTGGTGGAATTTTCGATAATAATTATAATATTGAAAAAGAAGATTTTATAAAATATATAGCAAATGCCAATAAAAAGGTGTTTAAGAGTAAAGAAGAGGAATTACAAAACCTTCCAGATAATTTTTCAAATAGTTATATAAAAGAAATTGCCGAACAAGATAATAACAATGACTTTAAGCGTCTTTGTTTTGAATATTTACCACTAAAGTTTAGCAGAAGGCACGGAGATCCTAGTCGACCTTGGAATAAATTTTCAATTAATACAAGAAGTGAAATAGATGGCTCTAAAATTTTAGATTATGAAGGTAATTGGCGCGATATTTTTCAAAACTGGGAAGCATTAGCGCACTCTTACCCTGAATTTATTGAGAGTATGATTCACAAGTTCTTGAATGCAACAACATTTGAAGGATACAACCCTTATAGAGTTACAAAAGGGGGATTCGACTGGGAAGTGATTGAGGAAGATGACCCTTGGTCTTACATTGGGTATTGGGGCGACCATCAAATAATTTATCTTTTAAAGTTTTTAGAATTTATTGAAGGTCATTATCCAAACAGACTGGCTAAAATGTTCAACAAGGATATTTTTGTATATGCCAATGTCCCTTATAAAATTAAAAGCTATCAAGACATTTTAACCAACCCAAAAGACACTATTGATTTTGATTATTCTTTGAATGAAAAAATCATGAAAATAAAGGGCGAATTAGGTGCAGATGGAACCTTAATTACTAATCAAAACCAGTCTATTTATAACGTCAATTTAATTGAGAAACTATTAGCAACAGTCTTAGCTAAAGTTTCAAACTTTATTCCTGAAGGAGGTATTTGGCTAAACACACAGCGCCCAGAATGGAATGATGCTAATAATGCTTTGGTAGGTAACGGGGTGTCTATGGTTACACTTTATTATTTAAGACGCTTTTTAAGCTTTTTTGAAGAGGTTCTTTTAACTTGGGATTTAGCAGAAACAAAAATTTCTTCAGAATTAGCTGCGTTTTTTGATGAGGTTGTTCAAACATTAGAAGATAATCTGTCTATTCTAGATAATAAAATTTCAGACCAGCACCGCAAAACGATTTTAGATGGTCTTGGTAAAGCAGCAAGTAAATACCGATTGGATATTTATGAAAATGGCTTTTCCAATAAGAAATTATCCGTTTCCAAAATAGAGATTTTAGACTTTATTAAAACTATTAAAAAGTATTTTGATCATACTATTAACGGCAATAAACGGACCGATAAATTATATCATGCCTATAACATCATGACTATTAAAAACGATAAGGAAGTGTCAATTTCTTATTTATCTGAAATGCTGGAAGGTCAAGTGGCAGTATTAAGCGCAGGTTATCTGTCTCCAAAAGAGGCGTTAGAATTACTGGATGGATTAAAAAGCAGTGCGTTATTTAGACCAGACCAATACAGTTATATTTTATATCCAAACAAAGAGCTAGCAAGATTTGATAAAAAGAATAACATTCCTAAAGTTAAAGTTGAGCAATCTGAACTTTTAATGGCATTAATTGCTAATGGAAATTCACAAATTATAGAAAAAGATGTTTTAGGCCATTATCATTTTAATGGAAGTTTTCATAACGCTAACAGCTTAAAAAAGGCTTTAGAAAGTTTACCGGCTAAAAAATATCAAAGACTTATTGAAAAGGATTCCAAGTTATTACTTGAGCTTTTTGAAGACATTTTTAATCATAAAGCATTTACTGGGCGTTCTGGAACTTTCTTTGGATATGAGGGCTTAGGGTCCATTTATTGGCATATGGTTTCAAAATTATTATTGGCTGTTCAGGAAAATTGTTTGTTAGCGGTTAATTCTAATGAAAGCGAAATAGTAATTGGTAGACTTTTAGACCATTATTACGAAATTGAGGCAGGAATTGGGGTGCATAAATCGCCAGAGTTATATGGTGCATTCCCAACAGATCCATACTCACATACGCCTTCAGGGAAAGGGGCTCAGCAACCTGGAATGACGGGGCAAGTAAAAGAAGATATTTTAAGTCGAATTGGAGAATTAGGCATTTTTGTAAAAAACGGGGCCATCACTTTTAATCCAAGATTATTAAGAAAAAATGAATTTTTTAACGAATCTAAAAGTTTTAAATACATCAACATTAACAATATAGAAGAAACAGTTCAATTAGAAATGGGATCTCTTTGTTTTACATATTGTCAAGTACCGGTTATTTACAAATTATCTAATAATGAAGAACTGGAAGTGGTTTTAAAAAATGGAAAAACAACCAAATTAAAAGGCTTAAGCTTGGATAATGAAACAAGTAAAAAAGTGTTCGAAAGAACAGGAGAGATAGGCCAGATTATAGTGTCATTAAAAAAATAGTAAATTTTTAAAACATGAAAAATTCTTTTAAAATAGTTTTATCCTTGTTTTTGATTGCTTTCACTCTTTCATGTAAAAAAAATGTAAAAAAAGAAAGCTTAGATAGCATGACCAAAAAACAAACAACCATTAGTGCTAAGGATATTTTAGGTAACCCAAATTATTTGGCGATTTCCTACGGAGGCTACAGACATGTAGATCATGATATTGAACCTACAATTCCTGAATTAAAGGAGGATATGAAACTTTTATCGGCCACGGGAATTAAAATTATTCGCACCTACAAAGTTCACTTACCACATGCATCAAATGTGTTAAAAGCAATTTCTGAATTAAAAAAGGAGGATCCAAATTTTGAAATGTATGTTATGTTAGGGGCGTGGATAGATTGTAAAAATGCATGGACTGATAAAGCTCCAGACCACGATACCGAAAGTGAAGCGAATACACCACAAATTGAAGAGGCGGTTAGGTTGGCAAACCAGTATCCAGATATTGTAAAAGTCATTGCAGTAGGCAATGAAGCTATGGTAAAATGGGCTGCAAGTTATTATGTGCAACCTGGAGTTATATTAAAATGGGTAAATTATTTACAAGAACTGAAAAAATCAGGAAAGCTTCAAAAAGATTTGTGGATAACAAGTTCAGATAATTTCGCGTCCTGGGGAGGAGGTGGAAGTGAATATCACGTGCCAGATTTAGAAAAACTAATTAAAGCGGTTGACTATATATCCATGCATACATATCCCATGCACGATACACACTATAATCCAGTGTTTTGGGGAGTCAAAGAAAATGAATCAGCATTATCTGAAATTGGAAAAATTGATGCTGCTATGCTTCGGGCTAAAGAATATGCCATATCACAATACGACAGTGTTTCAAATTACATGAAAAGCTTGGGAGTTAACAAGCCTATTCACATTGGTGAAACAGGATGGGCTACAATTTCAAATGGATTTTATGGGCCATCAGGATCAAAAGCGTCTGATGAATATAAATCCGGGATGTATTATAAACACATGAGAGATTGGACAAATTCAGCAGGCATGTCTTGTTTTTATTTTGAAGGATTTGATGAACCATGGAAAGATTCACAAAACGAAAAAGGATCTGAGAATCATTTTGGGTTGTTTACAGTTGATGGCGAAGCAAAATACGCTTTATGGGATTTAGTAGATAAAGGGGTGTTTAATGGCTTGACAAGAAATGGAAATGAAATCACAAAATCATATGGTGGCAACAAAGAAGCTTTAATGAAGGAGGTTTTAGTGCCAGCAACAGATAAGGTTATCATGTAGAGTAAATAAGTATGTATTTTAAACCAGTATATAATGAAAACATTCATTTACGGAATAATAAGTTTAATGATGCTAAATTGTAGTCAAAAACAGTTAGCGGTAGAGGTTTATGAAACTTCTGCCAATGGAAATAAACTAACATCAATTAAAGAATTTGTTTCTGGAGATAATCCAGTAAAAATTAAATTAATCCCTGAAGAAAAATTTCAAACAATTACAGGTTTTGGAGGCTCTTTTACAGAGGCTTCAGCTAGCTTATTAAACCAATTAAGTAAAGAAAATCGAGAGAAAGTTTTGCAGGCCTATTTTGGAGAGAAGGGTGCAAAGTACTCTCTTACACGTACCCACATGAATTCATGCGATTTTTCGTTGAGCAATTATTCTTATGCGCCTGTTGAAGGGGATTTAGAATTAATTAGTTTTTCAATTGAGGAAGATAGAGATGATTTAATTCCCATGATAAAAGAAGCGATGGCCATATCTAAAGAGGGTTTTAAAATTTTGGCTTCGCCATGGACGGCACCGCCTTGGATGAAAGATAATAATGATTGGAAAGGAGGCAAGTTGTTGCCAGAATACAATAATACCTGGGCATTATTCTATTCAAAATATATAGATGCGTATAAAGCAGAAGGGATTGATATTTGGGGTTTTACTGTTGTAAATGAACCTTTAGGGAATAATAATAATTGGGAGAGTATGCATTATAGTCCAGAAGAGATGACCGCTTTTGTGAAAGATTTTCTTGGGCCTAAACTTAAAGCAGATGGACATAATGTAAAGATTCTAGGATATGATCAAAACCGTGGTGAAGAATTAAAAGAATGGGCTGATGCGATGTTTAAAGATGAGGCTTCTTCAAAATATTTCGATGGAACAGCGATTCATTGGTATGGAAGCACTTATGATTATTTTCCTGAGTCATTACAATATGTTCACAATAAAGCACCAAACAGGTATCTAATACAATCTGAGGCTTGTGGCGATTCTGAAGTCCCAAAATGGCAAGACGACGAGTGGTACTGGTCTAAAGAAGCTACCGATTGGGGCTGGGACTGGGCGCCTGAAGATCAAAAATATTTACACCCTAAATATTCGCCAGTAAACAGGTACGCAAGAGATATTATAGGTTGTTTAAATAACTGGGTTGATGGCTGGATTGACTGGAATATGGTCCTTGATAAGCAAGGTGGCCCCAACTGGTTTAAAAACTGGTGTTTAGCACCCGTTATTGTAGATCCGGCAACCGACCAAGTTTACTTTACACCTATTTATTATACATTAAGCCATTTCAGTAAATATATCAGACCCGGCGCGGTAAGAATTGGATTTGAAAATTCCGATGACGACTTAATGGTAACGGCTGTTAAAAATCCTGATGGTTCAATTGCCGTAGTGGTTTTTAATCAGGAATCTAAAGCTAAAAACTTTAATTTATCATTAAGTGGTAGTGCTATTGAAATACAAATAAGTGGACAATCCATTCAAACGATCATCATCCCAAATACCTAATATAGAAAAACATTAATATTAACAAACTAAAATTAAATTTATGTCAGCAACCACAGTTAAAGTCCCATTCGGTCAAAAAGTAGCCTTTGGGATTGGAATGTTTGCCAACCAAATGTTTCCCGCTATTCTCGGAATATTTATGGTTTCTCTAGTACAATCATTTGGGTTTAGTGGATGGATGTGGTCTCTTGTTTATTTTTTTCCAAGAGTTTTTGATGCCATTACGGATCCTATCATGGGTTTCATTTCTGATAATACCAAATCGAAATGGGGAAGACGCAAACCATATGTTTTAATTGGTGCGGTTATAATGGGCTTAGCGTTTACTATTATGTGGCAGCTCTATGTTGATAATTCTTTGCAATATAATTTTTGGTATTTCTTTTTCTGGTCAGTTGTCTTTTATTTAGGACTAACCTTTTTTAGCGTACCCTATGTAGCTATGGGCTACGAAATGAGTAATGATTTTCACGAGCGAACAAACATCATGGCCATTGCGCAATGGATTGGTCAATGGGCCTGGGTCATTGCTCCATGGTTCTGGGTGATTATGGATGATCCAGATTGGTTTTCATCTCAAGAAGTTGCGATTCGTGATTTAGCTATTTGGGTTGCCGTGCCTTGTGCAATTGCTGCGATGGTACCTGCAATATTTATTAAAAGTAAGTCGACTCTTGAGGAAAATTATGAGCCACTGAATACCTCAAATATTGGGGGTAGTCTGATGAAAATCGTAGAAAGCTTTAAAGATGCGTTTAAAATAGCAGAGTTTAGAAAGATATGTGGTGCTACGTTTTTGATTTTTAATGCATTTAATACCGTAGCAGCTCTAACCTATTTTGTGATTGTTTATAGATTATTTAATGGTGATGCAGCCGCTACCGGTATTTGGGTTGCATTGTTTGGTTGTATTGGAGCCTTAGGGACGACTTTTATCGTAATTCCAGTAGTTACTTGGATGTCAAAAAAAATGGGCAAGGTAAAAGCATTTATGTGGGCACAGGGCATTTCGATTATAGGATACATTATGATGTATTTTCTTTTTGTACCTGGAAAACCTTGGCTGTACCTTATTGCACTACCCTTTTTCTCTTTTGGTATAGGGAGCTTGTTTACTATTATGATGTCCATGACGGCTGATGTCATCGATATTGATGAATTGAAGTCAGGTAAAAGACGAGAAGGTATTTTTGGCGCAATATATTGGTGGATGGTTAAAGTTGGTTTTGCAATAGCCGGTGCACTTAGTGGTGTAATTATTGGCGTGGTTGGTTTCAATCCAGATTTAGCAACAACAGACCAACAAGGGGCTGTTGATGGATTACACGCATTCTTTTGCTTTTTTCCAGCGGTAGGAACCATTATTGCCATGCTGATTATGAAGAATTATGATGTTACTGAAGAACGCGCCAATGAAATACGCGCCGAACTAGATAAACGTAAGAAACCTGAAACTCAAAAATCATCGTCTTATTACCAAACGGGCAAATTACTGTCCTTATCATCATTAAGTTTTGATGTAAATTCAGTCAATGATATCGATTTTTCCAAAATGTCAAAGAAAGAAATTAGTCAGCACTTTTTAAAATCTTTGAATAGCGGACTACCAGGAATCTGTTTTAGCCCTTATTTAGAAGGACAGAATATTGGAGATCAATTGTCCGAAAAACAAATACAGCAACGTATGGATATAATCGCTCCTTACACAAAGTGGATTCGTTCTTTCTCCTCGACAGATGGAAATGAATTTATACCAAAAGTTGCTCATAAAAAAGGATTAAAATCGATGGTTGGAGCTTGGATTGGGTCTGATAAAACTAAAAATGAAATAGAAATTAAAGGGCTAATAAATCTGGCCAAACAAGGATTAGTTGATATTGCAGTAGTCGGTAATGAAGTGTTGCTTCGAAATGAATTATCAGAACAAGAATTATTAGACTATATAAAAAGGGTTAAAGCCGCTTTACCAAATATTCCAGTAGGATATGTTGACGCTTATTTTCAATTTATTGAGCGTCCTAATTTAGTTGAAGCTTGTGATATGATACTTGCCAATTGTTATCCTTTCTGGGAAGGATATACTATTGAACAATCTACATTATATTTAAGACAAATGTATGCTGTAACTAAAAATGTCGCTAATGGAAAACCTGTTATTATTACAGAAACGGGATGGCCTAATCAAGGATTAAATAATAATGGAGCACAACCGTCGCAAATCAATGCGATGCAATATTTTATTAACGTGAATAAATGGGCTTCTGAAGAACAAATAGATTTATTCTATTTCTCTTCCTTCGATGAATCTTGGAAAGTACATCATGAAGGAGATGTTGGTCAGCGTTGGGGAATTTGGGATAAGGATGAAAAATTAAAATACAATTAATTAATTTATTAATTAAAAAATCATATAAAAACAATCAAAATATATTACAATGTCATATAGAAAGGAACGTCAATTTTCGCTAAGCGAAACAGATTATTCAGATTATTCTGGGGTTGATTTCAGTAAACTATCTGTAAAGAAATTAGAAGAGCTTTGGCGAGAAACGCTAGAAAATGGGATGCATGGACTTTGCTTTAGCATGTATGAAGATGGGCAAAAACCTGGAGATATTATTACTGAAGCACAAGTACGAAGACGTATGAAAATTATAAAGCCTTATACGGGTTGGGTACGTTCATTTTCTTGCATAGAAGGCAATGAAAATATTCCAAGAATTGCACACGAACAAGGCCTTAAAACCCTTGTAGGAGCTTGGTTAGGTGATGATCTTGAAAAGAATGAAGAAGAAATAGAAGGGTTAATCGCTTTAGCTAAGGAAGGTTGTGTTGATATTGCAGCTGTTGGAAATGAAGTCATGTACCGTAAAGAATTAACAGAAGATCAATTAATAGGCTATATTAATCGTGTTAAGGACGCATTACCAGGTACACCGGTGGGATATGTTGATGCGTATTATGAGTTTTCTCATCGACCAAGAATTACGGAAGTCTGCGATGTTATTTTAGCAAATTGTTATCCTTATTGGGAAGGATGTCCACAAGAATATTCTTTAAATCATATGAGAGAAATGTTCGGTCAAGCGGCTGATGCTGGAAAAGGCAAACGAGTCATTATTACCGAAACGGGTTGGCCAAGTGAAGGAAGCAGCCTCAAAGGAGCTGTTTCCTCTGCAGAAAATGCCATGAAGTATTTCATTAATGCTCAGGCTTGGTCAACAAGGGAAAATATTGATATGTTTTATTTTTCTTCTTTCGATGAATCTTGGAAAGTAGGTACTGAAGGTGATGTTGGAGCTTATTGGGGTCTATGGGACAAGGATGAAAAATTAAAATTTTAATTAGTTAATAAAGAACAAGTTATTAATGAATTTAACCAATAAATTAATTCTTCCGTTTGGAAACGCTATCTGTTATTCAGGATTTAGGGAAGGACAACAACCAGGAGGGGTTTATCCCAGTTATGCGGAAATAAAAGAAGACCTTTTAATACTTCAAGGGAATTGGAAATATTTGAGACTATATGATTGTGATGAACATTCTGAAGTTGTTCTGGAGGTTATAAAAAAGGAAAAGCTCGATTTTAAGGTGATGCTTGGAGCTTATATTGTGGCCGAGATGAATAATTTTGGCTGTCCTTGGGGTGTAACCTATACCGAGGAGCAACTGCTTGAAAACAAAAGTTACAACATAGCAAGAATTGAAAAGCTTATAAAGCTTGCAAATGAGTTCCCCGAAATAGTATGTACCTTATCTGCTGGTAATGAAGCTTGTGTGGATTGGACCGATCATTACGTGTCTGTTAAGAGCGTGATAGGGTATGTTAAAATGATTAAAAAGGAAGCAAAGCAACCAGTGACATTTTGTGAAAACTATGTACCATGGTTGGATAAGTTAAAACCGCTGGTTGAAGAAGTTGATTTTATTTCTATTCACACCTACCCGGTTTGGGAATATAAACACATTCATGATTCTTTAGATTATACTAAAGAAAATTATTATGCGGTAGCTAATAAGTACCCAAACAAACCAGTTGTTATTACCGAAGCAGGTTGGGCCACTAATTCCAACGGTAGGGGTATTGATCAGGAGCATGTAAGTGAAGAAAATCAGGAAATTTATTATAATGATTTATTGGAATGGACTACAAAAGAAGAAATTTTAACCTTTGTTTTTGAAGCTTTTGATGAACCATGGAAAGGTTCGCCAGAACCCTTGGAGCCCGAAAAGCATTGGGGATTGTTTAAAGTAGACAGAACGCCAAAACTGGTAATGAGTAAACGTTATAAAGATCTTTTAACTTAAATTAAAAAGAATCTTTGTAATAGATTAAACCCGTATTTATAAACTTTTATAAATACGGGTTTTTTCTGTTTAAAACTTTCATGATTTTTTAGAACTTTTATTATGTAAAAGGTGGCATTAATTTATGTTTACACTGTTATATGTAAAGGATACGTGTAGGTTTAAATGCTTTATTTTGAATTATTTAAGATTAAAAAGAAAAAGAGAAATGCTTAACACGAAGGCATATTACCCATACATTACCACAACATTTTTATTTTATTTGGAATACGGACTAAACAATTAATCGATAAAATGTAATCTATCAAAGACGAATAACCAAAACACTGTTAAATAGCTCATGTTTTAATTATGTTGCCTTTTTGTATAGTTCTTGTAGTTGGTTGATATTGAAATAATTGCTATTTTCAATGCAATACGTAATTCAAAAAAATAGTAATTAATTAAAACAAAAATTATGATGAAAAAAATTACACTTTTATTATCTTTTCTTTTATTGTCATTTACCTTTTCAAATGCTCAAACAGTTGACATTAATTATAATGCAACCAGCTTTTCGCCAATGCCTGATCCTGCTGATGGGGTTCATCTTGGAATTGGCTATATGAATGTTTTTGATAATCCAAAAGATGGAACGGTTGGCGCCTTTCAATTTGCTAGTGGTTGGGGTGTTACGGATTTAATTGCAATAAACGATACGGGGGCGGGTACACTTACCTTATTACCAAATAGAATAGGTGATACGGATCCATACTGGCAAACAACTGATGTTTTTGAAGGGAATAAACTTATGGAAGCTAATCATTATATTCAAGACGATGCCTTAGTTGGAAATATAGTTAATTTTTATGGCAATGTTCAAAGTAATACGCTTGGTGACCTTGCAAGTGTGAGCTTTGAATTTAGGCATGTAGCTTTTGTTAAAGTATTTAACGCTGACTTCAGCGCTGTTGTAGCTCAAAGCTCACATGATTTAGGCACCACAGGAGATTTTATGATTTCTGTTGATGCAACTTCATATCCGGCTGACCATCACGTGCAATATGGCTTTCAAGTTTTTGGGCCAAATATCAACTCTAATACTAGTTTTGATGGGGCTTATGGGTTGCTCGGCAGTATTGTAATAGGCCCAAATACTACATTAGGCACTAAAGATTTTACAATTGCCGGTCTTAAAGTATACCCTAATCCATCACAAGATAATTGGACCATTAAAACGCAAAACATTAAAATGTCATCAATTTTAGTATTTGATATTTTAGGCAAACAAGTTTTATCGTTAACACCTAATACTACAGAAGCTAAAATAGATGCTTCGGCACTTAAATCTGGATTATATTTTGCAAAAATTAATACGGATAAAGGATCAAGTAGCTTAAAATTAGTAAAAGAATAATATCCGTCTTTCAAAACAAATTTAAAGAGGTGGTTTAAACATTAATAAACCATCTCTTTTTTTTCAAAAACTTTTATCTCTTCAAATTATAATAACAAAACACTATTTATGAATAACAAACACCTTTTTTTTAAAATTTTATTAGTAACAATTTTAAGTTATTCTGTTAATATACAAGGGCAAGTAGCAGTAGGTAGTGCAAGCTATACAACTAGTTTTCCGGGCACCGATAGTGCCGGTAGAAACGGGTATCCGTCAGGAACACCACAATTAAGTGGTGCTGCTATGGGTAAACCAGTGCCGACTAACGATTGGTGGTCTAAATTAGTAAAGGAGAATCATGCAGATAATTTGTTTAATTACCCAATGACAATGAAAACCACAAACACAGGTCTAGTAGTCACTTATATTCCATTTGGGGTTATTGGTGATTCTGCGCCAATAGAAGTGGGTTTAACTGGGTTAAACACAACTAAAGCAACGGTTTCAAATTATTCAGACTGGACCGTAACCATGAACTGGAATGATGGCTCACATGAGTTAAGCGCCACATCTGGTATTGGAATGCCTTTTTTATACTTTCAAAAAGAAAGCGATGATGTTTTGGAGATAAAAGTAAATGGAGGAACAGCAACCATATCCTCTGAATTATTAATTATTGAAAATGCTAGCGGAGGGGCCGATTTTGTTTTTTATGCTCCTATAGGAAGTACGTGGACACAAAATGGAGCTATCTTCACTTCTACCTTAAACAATAAAACATACTGGTCTATGGCCATGTTACCACAAAGCACAAGTAATGTTGCTGCGGTAGCCAATGAATATAAAAAATACGCTTATGTCTTTCCTACAAATACAACAACTACTTGGAACTTTGATGAAAACACCTCTAAAGTTTCAACGACATTTACTGTTTCAACAGATATAAAGGAAGGGACAGAAACTAACATGCTTTTGGGCTTATTGCCGCACCAATGGAGCCATTTGGCTGCAGGTTCCGCTGCTCCTAATAAATATAGTTATGATGGAGTAAGAGGAGAAATAAAAACATTGGATGGAAACACCTTTAGTGTTGAAAATACGTTTAAAGGAATTTTACCAACTATGCCCTATTTAGCTAATTATAGCTCAGGGTTTAGCCCTGCAGAATTAGACAATAAAATTGCACAGATAGAAAATGATGGCTTGGCAACTTGGACGGATTCTTATAATGAAGGACAGGTGATGAATAGATTGATTCAAACAGCTAGAATTGCCGACCAAACAGGGAATACTATAGCTAGAAACAAAATAATTGCCACAATTAAAGAACGTTTAGAGGATTGGTTAACTTATCAATCTGGAGAAAAAGCATTTTTATTTTATTATAACAGTACTTGGTCTGCAATGTTAGGTTATCCTGCGGGTCACGGACAAGATACCAATATAAATGACCATCATTTTCATTGGGGCTATTTTATTCATGCAGCTGCCTTTATGGAACAATTTGAGCCTGGTTGGTCGGTACAATGGGGAGATATGATCAACTTATTGGTTAGAGACGCTGCTTCAGACAATAGAAATGACTCACAGTTTCCTTTTTTAAGGAATTTTAGTCCGTATGCCGGACATTGTTGGGCTAACGGATTTGCCTCTTTTCCGCAAGGCAACGACCAAGAATCAACTTCTGAAAGTATGCAGTTTAATTCGTCTCTAATTCACTGGGGGACAATAACGGGTAATAATGCTATTCGCGATTTAGGTATTTATTTATATACTACAGAGCAATCAGCTGTTGAAGAGTACTGGTTTGACATGAGTGAACGTAATTTTTCTCCATCTCAGCAATATAGTTTAGTTTCTAGAGTTTGGGGGAATTCTTATGATAATGGCACGTTTTGGACGGCAGATATTACAGCATCTTATGGGATAGAGTTATATCCAATGCACGGCGGGTCGTTATATTTAGGTCAAAATAAAGCCTATGTTCAAAAAATATGGGATGAGCTAAAAACCTATACAGAAATATTAAGTACAACCAGTACAAACCCCAACCTTTGGCATGATACCATCTGGAAATACCTGTCTTTTTTAGACCCACAAGCAGCAATTGATTTATACAATTCTTATCCTGATAGAATAATGAAATTTGGAGTCTCCGATGCGCAAACCTATCATTGGCTTCATGCTATGAATGCGATGGGAACTATAGAAGCTACTTTAACTGCCGATTATCCTATTGCGGCGGCATTCAACAAAAATGGAGACATTACATACGTAGCTCATAACTATTCGAATTCACCAATAACTGTAACATTTTCTAATGGTTATACTTTAGATGTTCCAGCAAATGAAATGGCTACTAGCAAAGACGCTTTGGTTACAGGAGTGATCTCTTCAGATTTTAATCAGGCATTTCCAAATGGAAGTGTTAATCTTTCTGTAACCACTCAAGGTTCTGGCATAACAAAAGTGGAGTTTTTTGATGGCATGTCTTTTTTGGGAGAAGACGCTATTTCTCCATATACATTTCAAGCAAACAGTTTAACTTTAGGTAAACATGGGATGTATGCCAAAGTGTATGAAGGCAGTCAGTTTAATGTAACAAACATTGTAACCATTCAAGTTGGTGAGCAGGTGCCCTATTCCGGAACACCCGTTGAAATTCCAGGAATTATTGAACCAGGATTATATGATAAATTTGAAGGGGGTATTGGCCAAGGAATAGCCTATGTTGATGTATCACAAAATAATGAAGGTGGTTTTAGAGCAGATGAATATGTTGACGCGGTTACAGACACAAATGAAGGTCAAGTAATAGGTTGGATTTCTGCAGGAGAATGGGTAGAATACACTATAGATGTTCAAACGGCAGGTAATTATGATTTGTCCTTTAGATATGCTTCTGGAAATGCCGCCGGTGGTGGTCCTTTTCATTTAGAAGTTGATGACAAAATTATAAGTTCAGATATTTCTGTTAACTCAACAAGTACAACAAATTGGACTACCTGGGCTACAAAAACGGTTAATAATATTGAATTAAACAAAGGACTTCAAGTTTTAAGATTGTCTTTTACAAATGGTGAATTTAATTTAGGGAAACTAACATTTTCTTATGCAAGTCCGTTAAGTTATAATCCTCCTGTGGCAGATGCAGGAAGTAATGTAGTTGTAGTATTGCCAAACACTTCGGCTGCTTTAGATGGATCTTTAAGTACAGATGTTGATACCCCTAATTTAAATTATACATGGGAACAAGTATACGGGCCCTCTGTAATATCCTTTTCTGATATTACTGCAGTTCAACCAGTCATCTCAAACTTGGAAGAAGGGATATATAAATGTAAGCTTACTGTAAGCGATGGAGATCATCAATCCTCTTCAACGGTCCTAGTCATTGTATCTACTACAGGGAATTCTAATCCGGTAACAAGCATCACTTCTCCAGCAAATAACGCAACTTTTAAACAAAACACAGATATTTTAATCACTGCTTCAGCAAGCGATTTAGACGGAACTGTTACATTAGTGGAGTTTTTTGATGGTGCAACCAAACTTGGCGAAGATTCGACAGCACCTTTTTCATATTTATGGAGTGGCGCTAGTTTGGGGAATCATGTTCTAACCTCTAAAGCAACAGACAATAATAATGCATCAAGCACGTCTCCAAGTGTCAATATTTCAGTTGATGCTGTTAAGATATGCACTGAAACGTCATCAATTGCAGAACAAGGCTCTTTTTCAATAGGGTATAAAAGTACCTTTGAAACAGTTGGGACTGATGTAATTGTAACATTTGAATTGTTAGATACTGATAAAGCAGGAGTAGTAGCTTATTTATGGCAACAAACACCATTTTCAGAATCATCAATGAATCAAGTGTCTGGTAATATTTTTACAAAGACACTGAGTAGTTTAACTTCTGGCTCTACCATTAGCTATGCTTGTAAATTTGCATATGCAGGGGGGTTATCGGTTACCAAATATGTGAGTTATGTTGTAGGGACTGATTGCAGTGGTTCTAACGATGTTCAAGCACCAACAAATTTTACGGCAACTCTAGGTGTGATTACATCAAATACTATTGAGCTGTTATTAAATGGTACAGACAATTCTGGAAGTGTTGTTTATAATATCACTTATGGAGGAACAACCACCTCTACAACTGGAATTTCTGGTGTACAAAAATCTAAAATCATAAGTGCTTTAAGCCCGAATACCAATTATGCATTTAGTATAGCTGCGAAAGATTTAGCTGGTAACGAAGCCTTAAACAACTCAATAAGTTTGCAAGCCACAACGTTAATAAGTTCAAATACG
Organism: Flavobacteriales bacterium; assembly: GCA_024641135.1. GTDB lineage: Bacteria > Bacteroidota > Bacteroidia > Flavobacteriales > Flavobacteriaceae > Yeosuana. The sequence continues at coordinate 545 of JAHEDS010000054.1, read as the reverse complement.
AGCTGCGCGGGAGTGTCTTCAGATGCGCAACAGGGCTCTTTTGAAATTGGTTATAATTATGAATTTTCAACATCTGGAACAGATGTAACTTTCACCTTTGAATTATTGGATGATAAAGCTGACATTATAGCATATTTATGGAAGGAAACCCCTTTTGGGGAAACTCCAATGACAAATATTTCAGGGAAAACATTTTCTAAAACCATTACTGGTCAAACACCAGGAGCAACTTTAAGTTATGCCTGTAAATTTGCCTTTGCTGGAGGATTAGCAGTTACTAAATACTTTAGTTATGTAGTGGGAGACAATTGTTCTTTAGGTTTTAAAGATTTTTCTGAGAAGCCTTTTAAAATTTATCCAAATCCATCAAAAGATCAATGGACCATCAAATCGTCTAATATCATTATGACTTCAATTGAATTATTTGATGTTTTAGGTAAAAAAGTGTGGTCATTAACCCCTAATACAGTTGAAGTTAAAATTGATGCTTCAGGGCTAATATCAGGTTTATACTTTGCAAAGATTGAAACTGCAATTGGCTCAAA
>JAHEDS010000053.1 GCA_024641135.1 Flavobacteriales bacterium | reverse complement strand
GTTAATATTGGTGCAGCCATCGGTATTGCCTTATACTTATCTCAAGCTATCAGCGTAGCTTTTTATGTAATTGCTTTTGGAGAAGCCTTCGATGCTATAAAACCATGGGTTGAATCAGAATTGGGGTATATTCTTTACGATAATAGATTATTCACTATCCCAGCATTGTTATTACTAATATGGTTAATGGTTACTAAAGGTGCTGATTTGGGAATGAAGGCACTTTATGTAGTGGTTACTATTTTGGCAGTTTCATTAATTTTGTTTTTTATGGGCTCAACCCCTTATAACGAAGTATTTGATAGTTCTTTACTTTTTAAAAGTACGGATTCTGAGAAAGGCTTTTTTTATGTTTTTGCTATAATTTTTCCTGCCTTTACCGGAATGACTGCAGGTGTTGGTCTTTCAGGTGATTTAAAAGATCCAAAGAAATCTATTCCATATGGAACCTTAACAGCAACCATAGTTGGAATGATTATATATATATTTATTGCTTATAAATTATTTAGTTCAGCATCTACTACCGATTTAATAAATGATCAATTAATAATGAGTAAGATAGCCTTGTGGGGTCCTATAATCCCAATTGGACTGGCGGCTGCCACAATTTCTTCTGCTTTAGGTTCATTTATGGTGGCTCCAAGAACACTTCAAGCTATAGGAGGAGATCGAGTATTTCATAATAGACATGTAAATTTTTGGATATCAAAAGGGACAAAAAAAAATAATGAACCTCGCAATGCTACAATTTTAACCAGTGTAATCGCTCTTATTTTTGTTTTAATGGGGGATGTAAATGCGGTTGCTGAAATTATATCAATGTTTTTCATGGTAACTTATGGTTCACTATGTTTAATTTCCTTTATGCAGCATTTTGCTGCGGATCCTTCTTACAGGCCATCATTTAAATCAAAATGGTATCTCTCTTTATTAGGTGCGATTATGTGTATTTATTTGATGTTTAAAATAAATACTCCGTATGCTATGGCAGCCATTGCTCTTATGGTTATTCTTTATTTTTATATTTCAATAAAAAGTAACACCAGTAAGGGAATGGCAAATATTTTTCAAGGTGTTATTCATCAATTTAATAGAACGTTACAGGTTTTTCTTCAAAAAGCTGAAAAAGATAAAGCTGAAGAAGACTGGCGTCCAGCCGTTTTATGTTTGTCAAAAGATAGTTTTGAAAGATATAGTGCTTTGGAAATGATGAAATGGATTTCTTATCGTTATGGATTTGGAACCTACATTCATTTTGAAAAAGATAATTTTTCAACTGAATCAAAGGTGAAAGCAGCGCAAAAATTAGAGAAATTAATTAAGATATCATCATCAAGTAAATCAAACGTATTTTTAGAAACCCTTATTACGCCATCAAACACTGCTGCGATAGTTCAGGCTATTCAACAACCTGGAATTTCAGGCCAGCCAAATAATATGATGCTTTTTGAATATAAAAAAGGTGAAACCGAATGGCTTACGAGTATTATTGATAATTATAGCGTATTAAAAACAGCAGAATATGACTTATGTATTTTAGCGAGTTCTGATAAAGGATTTGGTTATAAAAAGGATATTCATGTTTGGATAAGTAAAGATGATTATGAAAATGCTAATTTAATGATATTACTTTCATACATTATTTTAGGTCATAGTGATTGGAAAAAGGGGCAAATTAAGATTTTTGCGACGTTTCCTCATGAAAACCTTCAACAGGAAAAGGATAATTTAATTCAACTTACTTCAAGTGGTCGTTTACCAATTTCAGCTCATAATATACGAGTAATTCCGCTAGATGAAGGTGGTAATAAAATTGATTTAATAAATGAATATTCACAGGATGCTGACCTAACAGTAATTGGTTTCCAAGAAAGTAAAGGGAATATTCCAATGAATATTAAATTATTTGAAGGATACGATAAAATAGGCAACGTGTTATTTGTAAATACATTAACCTCTAAATTTATAAAATAGGATATTTATGAAAAAATGAAGCCTGTTATACATACTTTGTAAAACAGGCTTCAAAAAAAAATCTATATTTTAATTTATTTTTTTTTAGGAATAAAGACTGGAAGTAATTGTGTTTTAACTTCTCCAAAACCGATCCGTGTTCCGTCTTTTTCACAATGTCCTCTCATAATTACGGTATCAAGATCATTAATAAATTTTCTTTCGCTACCATCTTTCATTTTGATAGGTTTTTCACCTCTCCATGTTAATTCTAACATAGATCCAAAGGAGTCTGGAGTTGGCCCAGAAATGGTCCCGCTACCCATCATATCTCCTGAATTTATTGGACAACCGTTTACTGTGTGATGTGCCAATTGCTGAGACATATTCCAATACATATACTTGAAATTAGTATTCGAAACCACAGTTTCTTTAGCTCCTTTTGGTTGAATAGCAACTTCTAAACTAATATCAAAACTTTTTTTGCCTTTGCATTGTAAATAAGGTAGTTGTGGCTTAATTGGTTTAGGTCCTTCAACTCTGAATGGTTCTAGAGCATCTAATGTTACAATCCATGGAGAAACTGATGACGCGAAATTTTTTGATAAGAATGGGCCTAAAGGCACATATTCCCATTTTTGAATATCTCTTGCACTCCAGTCATTAAATAAAACCAATCCAAAAATATATTCTTCAGCTTCTTTAACTGGTATTGGTTCTCCTAAATCGTTAGCATCTGTAGTAATAAAGGCCATTTCTAATTCAAAATCAACCAATTTTGAAGGGCCAAAAATAGGCTCGTTTGCACCTTCAGTAAAAGTTTGACCTTGTGGCCGATGTACAGGTATTCCTGATGGAATAATCGAAGAACTTCTTCCATGATATCCTACAGGAATGTGTAACCAGTTTGGTAATAAAGCATTATTTGGATCTCTAAACATAGTACCTACATTTGTTGCATGTTCAATGCTTGAGTAAAAATCCGTGTAATCACCTATTTGAACAGGTAATTGCATTTCAATTTCATCCAATCTAAATAACACTATTTCTTTATGCTGTTTATTATTTTTTAGTATTTCATTTTCAGAATCAAAAATATCAGCGATTCTATTTCTAACGGCTCTCCAGGTTTTTCTTCCATCAGCGATAAAATCATTTAAAGAATCTTGAAGAAATATATCATCAGTCAATGGAATGCCCTCAAAATACCCCAATTGATGCAAGGCACCAAGATCAATAGCGGTATCTCCAATGCGTGTGCCAATGGTAATAATATCATCACGAGTAAGAAAAACACCGAAAGGAATATTCTGTATTGGAAAATCAGAATTTTTATCGACGTGTAACCATGATTTTCTATCTGGATTATTTGCGGATATTAACATGACTTTTAAATTTTTATTTTTTTATGAAATTCTATTCAAACCTACACATTTTTTTTATTTTAATTAAAAAAAACATCTAAAATATACGATCTTCTTAATCGTTGATAAAACGGTTAAAAACTTATAGGTAAATATATATTTTTTAATGAATTAAACTAATCTATTTGTTATTTTTGCGCCACATTATTTAACTACAATATATATTTATGCAACGCGACGAACAGATTTTTGAACTTATTCAAGCTGAAAAAGAAAGACAATTACATGGATTAGAATTGATTGCATCAGAAAACTTTGTGAGTAACCAGGTAATGGAAGCTGCAGGCTCAGTTTTAACTAATAAATATGCTGAAGGCTATCCAGGAAAACGTTATTACGGTGGATGTGAAGTGGTCGACGAAGTGGAGCAAATTGCGATTGATAGAGCAAAAACGTTGTTTGGAGCTGAATATGTAAATGTACAACCTCATTCTGGTAGTCAGGCTAATACGGCTGTGTATCATGCGTGTTTAAATCCTGGGGACAAAATTTTAGGATTTGACTTATCTCATGGTGGGCATTTAACACATGGTTCTCCAGTTAATTTTTCAGGAAAATTATATGATCCGGTTTTTTATGGAGTAGAGCAAGAAACGGGGGTTTTAAACTATGATAAGATACAGGAAATTGCTACAAAAGAGCAGCCAAAATTAATAATAGCTGGTGCTTCAGCTTATTCTCGTGATATTGATTATAAAAGATTTAGAGTAATTGCAGACAGTGTTGGAGCAATTTTACTAGCCGATATTTCTCATCCGGCAGGATTGATTGCCAAAGGTATTTTAAATGATCCGTTACCTCATTGCCATATTGTATCAACTACTACACACAAAACATTGCGTGGCCCTCGTGGTGGTATGATTATGATGGGTAAAGATTTTGATAATCCATTTGGCCAAACTTTAAAAAATGGAAGTTTAAAAAAAATGTCAGCATTATTAGATTCAGCTGTTTTTCCAGGAAATCAAGGTGGTCCTTTAGAGCATATTATTGCTGCTAAAGCTATTGCCTTTGGAGAAGCTTTAACTGATGACTTTTTACACTATACCTTACAAGTAAAGAAAAATGCTGCAGCCATGGCTAAAGCGCTTGTTGGTAAAGGATACCATATTATTTCAGGTGGGACTGACAATCATATGATGTTGATTGATTTGCGAAATAAAAATGTTTCTGGTAAAGATGCGGAACAGGCCTTGGTTAAGGCAGATATAACAGTAAATAAAAACATGGTGCCTTTTGATGATAAGTCGCCATTTGTTACTTCTGGAATACGTGTAGGTACTGCAGCTATTACGTCAAGAGGTTTAAAAGTTGAAGATATGACTAGTATCGTTGATTTAATTGACGAGGTGATAGAAAATTTTGAAAATGATGATGTATTGGAAGCTGTGAAAGTTAAAGTGAATAAGATGATGAAAGGCAAACCATTGTTTGTTTAGTATCATTGCATTAGAAATATGAATAAAAAAAAATCCTGCTTATCAAGCAGGATTTTTTTTTATTCAAAAGTTATATGCTGAAAGGCTCCTAAATCTGGTGCAGCTGTTCTATCCATATTTAAAATATCAAAAGGAACTTGACTTGAAAAAATAACACTTCCCTTATTGATGGCTGCAGATTGATCTCCAATGATTAATTCATTTAAGCTTGAATCCTTAAAATCAGGATCTTCATTAAAGATATTATCTTCAAAATGAGTTATATCATTTAAATCATAATTAGGTCCAGTGAAGTTATTGCCGTTATCTTCAAAACGAATTAAACAGTTGGTGAATTTAAAATTAAAGTTAACAGCGTCATCTTGAATTTCGTCTAATAATATTTCAGGATTGTCATTCCCATAAATAATACAGTTATTAAAATTTGCCTGTATTAAATCTGCTAGAATAACACTATTTTCTCCATCAGTTATAAAATTATTTAATAAAACAGAAGGGAATTGCCTAAAACTATTGTCCCAGTAATTAGCTATGGTGCAATGGGTAAAATTATATTTCCCTCCTAATGTCCCGGCAAAAGAGGATTGTCCTGATTTATTAATTACTATATTCTCAGCCGAAATAGAGGTATTTCTACCTAAAATCCCAAATGCACTTGAATTATATATCTGGCTATTTTTAATAGTGAGTTTATCTGTAGTTGAATTGGGATTTCCATCAATTAAAATGCCTACAGTTGCATTTTTAATAGTGGTGTAATTTATAGAATTATTTATACTTCCGTCTAAAAGCCAAATAGCACTCCATTGACCAGGAATGTCTGCAAAGCTGGGTTCCAGCCTGTCTCCTTCAAGAATCACCTCGTTTTCCATAGCTTCTTGATCTGGACTAAAGCTGCCATTAATTTGTATCGATGATCCTTCTGAAACTAATAATCCTGAATTCGCATGAAAATGTAATCGTGCACCTGGGTTAATAGTTAAAGTCTCATTATTAGGTACAGCGGCAAATCCATAAATAACATAGGGTTTTTCGTTTGTAAAAGTAAGTTCTTCAGGTAGTAATTCACGACCTTGAATATCGGTTTCTACTTGTTCACCACCAATATTTAGGGTTAAAGTTTCGATTACTTTTGTTGTGTTATCTCTTTCTGGATAAATAAAAATGGCGTCTTGAACCAGAGTTACAAGTTCTATTTTTTGAACCTTTGTTGTAGAATTAAATTCAATTTGATCTGTATATAATAGGGTGCCTGAATTAGCAAATGTTGAAATGTCAATTGTAGTTTCAATAAAAATGTATAAACTGTCTTGAGCCAGAATTTGGACATTTTCAAAGGTTTTACCTGGCATACCATCTACATTTAACCTATAAGAAGATGCTTCACCTAATCCCAGCTTTACAGAAGGAATTACAATATCCTCACTACTTCGGTTATACACTTTTAAATTATAAGTACTAGAGCCAATATTAGTAAAAACAGTGTCTAAATACACAGTGTCTCTTGAAAATTGCAGTTCACCAGTACTTGGGGAAAATTCAAAATCTTTTCTACAGGAACTCCAAAGTATTAAAATTGAAAATGTAAGTAGATAATATATTATTCGTTTCATATAACAAATATAATTGTAACGATTTAATAATAATTATTTTTTAAGAGGGTTTATTGAAACAAAGCAGATATTTCTTCAGAAATCCGAACTGGACGATTTGATTTTTTATTTATTAAACACCATTTTGTTTCAGATTTTGCCAAAAGTTGATTAGTGTTATTATTTGTAATTTCAACTATTCGCGATGAAATAGCACCTTCAGAGCTTTTTATATAGGTTTTGAGTTTTATCGTATCGTTTAAAAGTGCTGAACTTTTATATTCAATACAATGATTAGTCATTACCCAAAAATAATTTTCAAGCGTAGTAATTGAAGCCTTTTTTAACCAATGTTGTTTTGCTATTTCTTGCACCCATTCCACATACCTAACGTTATTAACATGATTAAGTTCATCTAAATCATTTTTAACTACCGTTATTATGGATTCAAAAATTTGCATGTGTTAAGATTTAATTTACAAAAATACCTTATTTTTTATGGAAAAATTAAAAGTATATAAAATCCTTTCAATAATCTAGGAGTGATATTTTTAATACATTTGTTTTAAATATATATAAAATATGAAATTAGAATATCCTATAAGATTTGAGCCAATTTTGAAAGAACGTATTTGGGGTGGCGAAAAATTAACTACAGTTTTCAACAAAGGAGCTAAAAAAAGTGGTATAGGTGAAAGCTGGGAGCTTTCAGATGTTGATGGAGATATTTCAACTGTTACAAATGGTCCTTTAGAAGGAAAAACTCTTAAAGAACTTATTCAAACGTTCAAGGGCAAATTAGTAGGTGAAAGAGTTTTTAAGACTTTTGGCACCAATTTTCCTATCCTTATAAAATATATTGATGCTAAAACACCTTTGTCAATTCAGGTACATCCTAGTAATGAGCTAGCTAAAATTCGTCATAATTCATTTGGAAAAAATGAAATGTGGTATATCATGGAAGCGGAAAAGGATGCAGAGTTAATTGTAGGTTTTAGTAAAGAACTTACACAAGAAAGCTATAAAAGTAAACTTGATGAAGGGAAAATTTTAGAGGTGTTAAATGCCGAAACTATTTCAAAAGGAGACACATTTTACATTCCAACAGGAAGAGTACATGCTATTGGAGCAGGTGTTGTATTAGCTGAAATACAGCAAACTTCTGATGTTACTTATAGAATTTATGATTATAAAAGAGTAGATGCTAAAACTGGTAAAGAAAGAGAATTGCATACTGAATTAGCGCTTGATGCGATTGATTATAAGCTCCATGATTCTTATAAAACATCGTATTCTTTAAAAGAGAATGAATCAAGTAAACTAGTGCATTCACCTTATTTCAAAACCAATATTATTCATCTTAATGGAGGCATAACTAAAGATTATTCAAGTTTAGATTCCTTTGTTATATACATGTGTGTTGAAGGAAATGCTGAAATTATATGTGATGATGTAACTTACCAATTAAACCTTGGTCAAACTATATTATTACCGGCGGTAATTAACAAAGTGGAACTCTTAGGGAATGATACTAAATTGTTGGAAGTTTATTTATAACCTTTTATAGTTCCATTTAAATAAGTGAATAGTTAATCTGGAGACATTTATTTGGCATTTAGATAATAGAAATATCGTCTAATGTTAATTACAAATTAGCATTTAAACAAAATTTGTTACTTTCGTTTCTTGATTATAAATCGTAAAAAAAATATAACATGTTTGCAAGATTAAAAGGATTTTCACGTGCATTTTGGACTGCTAATATTGTAGAATTATTAGAAAGAGGTGCTTATTACGGAGTTTTTATTGTAATTACTTTATATCTATCAAGAATTCTTGGTTTCACAGATGTTGAAGCAGGTTTAATTTCTGGTGTTTTTTCTGGTGGTCTTTATTTATTACCAACGTTTACTGGAGCATTAGCAGATAAAATAGGATTTAAATATTCACTTATAATAGCCTTTGCTTTATTGAGTATTGGTTATTCGGGATTAGCAATAATACCAACTGTATTAGAATCTGTTGGCTTAGTAGATTATTCAAATGAGAATATAATATTTACAGGTTTATTAGAGTCTGCACAACAATGGGCTATTGTTCCAATCATGGTAATTATTATGATTGGAGGTTCATTTATTAAGTCAGTTATCACAGGTACAGTTGCTAAAGAAACTACAGAAGCAACAAGAGCACAGGGGTTCTCCATTTTTTATATGATGGTGAATATTGGGGCTTTTTCTGGCAAAACTATAGTAAAACCTTTAAGAATGACCATGGGGGATATGGGATTGGTATATATTAATTATTTTTCTGCAGGTTTGACAGCTATTGCTTTAATTATGATTATTTTCTTTTATAAGAGTTCCAAGAGTGATGGACAGGGAAAAACCCTTAAAGAAATTTGGACGGCTTTAATAAAAGTGTGTTCTAATGGTCGTTTATTAACACTTATATTAATTATAACGGGTTTCTGGATGGTTCAGCATCAATTATATGCAACCATGCCAAAATACGTGTTACGTATGGCAGGTGAAGGCGCTTCGCCTTCTTGGTACGCCAATGTAAATCCATTGGTTGTGGTCTTAACGGTAACTTTTATTACAAGAATTATGGCTAGCAAGACACCGCTGTTTTCCATGACCGTAGGAATGTTTATTATGCCTTTGTCGGCTTTAGCGATGGCTTCAGGGAATTTATTAGGTAGTGGAGATATTGATCTTGGGTTTATGAGTATGCATCCAATTGCCTTAATGATGGTTGCTGGTATTGCGCTTCAAGCCTTAGCCGAGTCCTTCATTTCTCCGCGTTATCTGGAGTTTTTCTCATTGCAAGCACCAAAAGGCGAAGAAGGATTATATCTTGGTTTTAGCCATTTGCACTCTTTTTTATCATCAATAATTGGTTTTGGCTTATCAGGTTGGTTATTATCCAAATATTGCCCAGACCCAAAATTATTTGAATCTCATGACGCTTGGGTAACAGCATCTGCTAATGCACACTATATTTGGTACTTCTTTGCAGTTATTGCATTAATATCTGCAATTTCATTGATTATCTATGGTAAAGTGATTAATCGATTGGACGCTAAAGTGAAGACCGTATAAGAGTATCTTTCCTAAAGAAATATTATCTCTTTAAAATAATAAAGCCTTGTAAATATTATATTTACAAGGCTTTTTGCGGAGAAAGAGGGATTCGAACCCCCGGAGGTGTGACCCTCAACAGTTTTCAAGACTGCCGCATTCGACCACTCTGCCATTTCTCCGATTGCGGTTGCAAATATAGAAACCTTTTTCGTATCTAAAAAACCTTTTTTCTTTTTTTTATTTTCTTATTTGTAATTCATTTATTGACTGTATTTTTGCTGCATGGAACATTGGTATTACTATGTACTTTTAGTTTTGGTAGGCGTTATTGTCGGAATTATTAACACCATGAGTGGTGGTGGCTCATTACTTACGCTTCCTGTCTTAATTTTTGTTGGATTACCTTCAAATGTTGCTAATGGAACTAATAGGATAGCCATTTTTATTCAATCTATTTTTAATATTGCCGGTTATCAAAGTAAAAAGGCTATAGAAAAGTCTGTATTTCCAATCTATTTATCTGTATCTGCAACAATAGGAGCTATTATAGGTGCCAAGCTAGCTATTGATATTAAAGGCGAGTTATTTAATAAAATATTGGCTGTGGTAATGATTGCTATTGTTGGTTTTATGGTGTTTAGACCAAAACAAAATTTTAGCGATTTAGCCGATAGGGTTACTGGTAAATATTTAAAATATAGTATTATAGCTTTCTTTTTTATTGGAATTTATGGTGGTTTTATTCAAGCGGGGACAGGTATATTTATTTTACTAGCCTTATCTTCTATAAACCATTTAACATTAATTAAATCAAATATCATTAAAATATTGGTCATGTTTGTATACACAAGTGCAGCATTAATCATGTTTGGTGTAAATTTAAAGCTTGATTGGGTAGCTGGATTAACATTGGCTTCTGGGCAGGCAGTTGGAGGCTGGTTTACAAGTCGCTGGTCTGTAAACAAAGGGGATAATATTGTAAAAATATTTTTAATAATAATGGTTTCAGGAATGGCTATTAAATTATGGTTTTTTTAAAAAATAATAGATGAGTAATATTGTAGAAAGTTTAAATTGGCGTTATGCTACTAAGAAATTTGATAAAAATAAAAAATTAACTAATAATCAAATCAATTCGTTAAAAGAAGCATTTAATCTAACAGCTACTTCTTTTGGGCTTCAAACCATCAATTTGATTGTAATAACCAATGAAGCGGTAAAAGCATCCTTGGTTGAGCATACTTATTATCAAAATCAAGTACAAGAAGCTTCTCATTTGTTAGTTTTATGTATAAAAGATGATATAAGTGATGAAGATGTTAATAGTTATTTTGACAACATAACAAGAATTAGGAATACTCCCGAATCCATACTTGAACCCTTCAGGAAAAACCTTCTTAAAACAATGCGTGAAAAGTCGGTTGAAGAACGTCAGTTATGGTCGAAGAATCAAGCGTATATTGCATTAGGGAATTTAATGACAGTTTGTGCTATTGAAAAAATTGATGCGTGTCCAATGGAAGGGTTTGTTTCGAAAAAATATGATGACATACTTAACTTAAAGGAAAAAGGATTAAAATCGGTTTTACTTCTACCTGTTGGAATTAGGGCCGAAGATGATATGTTTGCTACATTTAAAAAAGTTAGAAAAAGTTTAGACGAAACCATATTAGAAATAAAATAGAATTATGCCAGGATTTGAATTATTTGGAGAATTAGAACGTAAAGAAGTAACAGATGTATTGAACAATGGTGTTTTGATGCGGTATGGATTTGACGGTATGAGAAACGGTCATTGGAAAGCTAAGGAATTGGAGGTTGAATTACAGAACAAATTTCAAGTAAAGCATGCTCAATTGGTTAGTAGTGGAACCGCAGCAGTTTCTATGTCATTGGCTGTTGCTGGCATTGGAGCTGGGGATGAAGTAATCATACCTTGTTTTACATTCGTAGCTAGTTTTGAGGCGATTATGATGCTAGGAGCTGTTCCTGTTTTAGTTGATATTGATGATACATTAACATTGGATATTGAGGAAGTAAAAAAATCGATTACTTCTAGAACCAAAGCTATAATGCCTGTCCATATGTGTGGAAGCATGGCTAATTTACAAGCTTTAAAATCAATTTGCGATGCCCATAAAATCGCCTTGATTGAAGATGCCTGTCAGGCAATTGGTGGTACTTATCAAGGAAAAGCATTAGGAAGTTACGGTGATGTTGGTAGTTTTTCTTTTGATTTTGTGAAAACTATTACTTGTGGTGAAGGTGGAGCTGTCATTACAAATAATTCTCAATTTGCTCAGTACGCTGACCATTATTCCGATCATGGACATGACCATGTTGGAAACGATAGAGGTGCTGAAGAGCATCCTAATTTAGGCTATAATTTTAGAATATCAGAATTAAATGCAGCGGTGGGTTTAGCTCAGATTAGACGATTAAATGATTTTATTTCAATTCAGAAAAAGCATTATACTATAATTCGAGAAGCTTTATCCCAAATTCCTGAAATTACTTTTAGAACAGTGCCGGAAGGTGGTGAGGAAAATTATTCGTTTTTAAATTTCTTTTTACCAAATTTAGAAATCACGAGAAAAGTTTCCAATGCTTTTAAAAAAGAAGGTGTCGATGGTTGTTTTCATTATTATGATAATAACTGGCATTATATAAGAAAATGGGAGCATTTAAAGAATGTAAAGTCTTTATATCCTGTTTCAGATGAAGTAAAAAAGGGATTGGAATACCTAAAAACAAAATCATTTGAAAAATCTGATTACTTTATAGGTAGAAATCTTTCTTGTTTGATTAAATTATCTTGGACAGAAGATCAAGTAAAAGAAAGAGCTAGTAAAATGGTGGAAATAATAAAAGCAATATTAAAAGAGGTTTAATCTCGATTTTTAAAAAATAATTTTATAAATATTTGTGCACTCAAATAATACTATTAATAATATATATAATGGAAACAGTATTAAATTAATACCTTATATAATCAACAATTTCTAACCCATAACCAATTAATCCAACACGTTTAGTTTGTTCGGAATTTGATATGATTTTAAGTTTATGAATATTTAAATCATGTAGAATTTGAGCACCAATACCAAAATCACGATTATCCATATCTATTCTTGGAGCCTTAGTTAAATTGTTTTCAGATTGGTTTTTCTTTAAAAAGTCTAATCGCTTTAAAATATTCATGGATTGAACTTCCTGGTTTATAAATAGAATAGCACCTCGGCCTTCATCATTAATAACTTTAAACATGTTATCCAGTTGCTGGTCAACATTATTAGTTAAAGTACCTAAAATATCATTATTTATAAGCGTAGAGTTAATTCTGGTTAATACAGGCTCTTTATCTTTCCAATTTCCTTTAGTTAATGCAATATGAATTTGATTATTAGTAGTTTGTTGATACGCTCGAAGTCTAAAACTACCAAAACGTGTTTCTAATTCAAAATCTTCTTTCTTCTCAATTAAGGAATCATGTTGCATTCTATAGGCAACTAAATCTTCTATTGAAACAATTTTGAGATCAAGTTTTTTTGCAATTTCAATGAGTTCTGGTAAACGGGCCATTGTGCCATCCTCATTCATAATTTCAACAATAACACCAGCTGGTTTTAAACCTGCTAATCGTGCAAAATCTATAGCAGCTTCAGTATGTCCAGTTCTTCGTAATACACCACCTTGTTTGGCTACTAATGGAAAAATATGACCTGGTCGTGCTAATTCAAATGGTTTTGTATCGGGGTTAATTAGTGCTTTTATTGTTTTAGCTCGGTCGTTCGCTGAAATTCCAGTAGTTACACCATTTCCTCTCAAATCTACAGATACAGTAAAGGCTGTTTCCATAGGATCTGTATTATTCCTAACCATCATGTTAAGCTCTAATTCATTACACCTGTTTTCTGTAAGCGGAGCACAAATAAGACCTCGACCATGAGTTGCCATAAAATTGATTATTTGTGGGGTAATTTTTTCAGCTGCAGCCACAAAATCACCTTCGTTCTCTCTGTTCTCATCATCAACAACAATAATAACTTTACCATTTCTAATATCATCTATGGCTTCATGTATGGTATTTAGTTTAATTCGCATAGATTTTGAAGTTGTTTTCATTCTTGTATTTATGGTGTAAAGATATTGCTTATTTTAAACTGTCTAAACAAATTTGTTTTAAGTCATCTTTAATTTTTCTTTTTAAAAGATAATGACTAATGAAATAAAAGGGGACACTTATTAAAATGAATATAATATGAGGTTTCTTATTTTGATTCTTAATATTCTTATAAAAACGGACAAGGTTTAAGTAAGTTTTTACATAGTAAATTAGGTATAGAAAAAGTGAGATTAAGCTTATTTGAATAGAAGCACTAGCTAAAGAAGGAAGTTTATTGTTTCTAAAAACAAAAAATAAAAGTAACAGAACCAGGCCAATAAAATATAATGAAATAGCAAATTTTGAATGTTCGTTAAAATCCTTACTCAATGTTTCTGAATGATCATACTGTTCTTCAAGATTTATGCCTTTTCTCCTAATTTCATCTAAGGAAGCACCTCTTGTATTTAAAATTTTAATCGCTTCATAACGACTTGTTTCATCTAAGCCAAGCGCTTCATAATTTATTATAACATCAATTAGTTTTTCTGTATTAAATGATAATAAAAACTTATAATCTAGATCGGAACTATCTTTTATTTTTAATAACTTTTTAATAGGTTCTATAAAATTATCAAAATTAAATAACCCTCTGTCTCCAGTTGCTTTCTTGGTTAAAATAATACCTAACGGTAACATGACTAAAGTTGAAAACCATGCAGCAAATATGGGATTGAAATTTCCGTTTTTTGCACTATTTGTAGCAAAAATACCTATAAAGTGATAGGTTAAAAACAAGACTATAGCTACAATCATAGGCAAACCAAGACCTCCTTTTCTTATCAAGGCACCCAAAGGAGCTCCAACAAAAAATAATATTACACAGGCAAAGCCCAATGCAAGTTTTTCATGAAAAGCAATGACGTGTTTATTGAATGAAATTTTTGAAATTTTAAAACCAGTTTTTCGTGTATTAATAATTTGATTGGTGCTTCTGGCTGAATTTAAAGCAATATTTACTATTTGAGCCTTATTTCTAGTCTCAAAAATATCTAAAATGTTTCCAGTATAAAGAGAATCTGTTTTTTTTAGGTTTTGCTTTTTTAATGGCGCTGCAATAGCTCGTTCATAAATATTTTCAGAAAATTGAACATATTCTTGTTCGTCTTTTAGAGCTAGAGAATCAATAGTATAATCTAGATCTTTAACATTTAGCATGTTATATTTATTTGTAACGGACTTATCATCATCTAACTCAGTTTGCTCATTTAAAAATGACAAATCAATATTAATAGTGTATTTATCAAATTTACTTTTTGCAAAAGGAGCGTTGTTTTTCTCTCTTATACTTTTTGGTTTTATATCATGATAATAATTACCATCAAATAAAACCAGTTTTAAAACATTAGAGGTCTCAGCACTTATTAGTTCACCTGTTTTTGATTTTATCGTTGTAGCATTAGTCCGTCCATCAGTACCTTTAATATGGATGATAACATCCTTTAAATATTGACCTCGATCACCACTTTTATCATTAAATTTTATACTATAAGTACCAATTTCATTAAACTGTCCTTTCGCTAAATACATAGCCGGTTTAAGTTTGGCAATATTTTTTCTTAGGTTAAATGAGTTATATTCTGCCCATGGAATTACATTGTTAGAGAAGAAAAAAGTTGTAATTCCTAAAATTCCAATGAAAATACTTAAACCTGTCATAGCTCTCATAAGTGATATTCCGGTTGATTTCATTGCTGCAAACTCATAATTTTCAGCAAAATTTCCGAAAACCATAATTGAGGCCAATAGAACCGTTAATGGAATTACCAATGGCATTAACTTTGGAATAAAATAAATTAGGAACTTGAAAATTACTACAATATCTAAATCTTTACCCGCAAGTTCTCTTATGTAAAGCCAAATGGTTTGTAATACAAAAATCAGCATGAGTATTAAAAACACGCTGATAAAGGTTTTAAGATACGTTGTAAGTATGTAACGGTCTAATATTTTCAATCGCTAACTAATCTAATTTATTGATATAGTAATCTTTATATTTATTGGCGTCAAAAGTAAACAGTGTTCTTGATAATGGTTCATTTGTTTTAAATGAATTTACTGTTAGTGTAGTTTTGGTGCCGTTTTTCCCTATTTGAATTAAATTATAAATATGCTTTGTTTGTGAGTCTATACCAAGCAAAATATTTTTTATTTCTGAATTTGAATCGATAGGAATTAATTTAACATATTGAATTTTTCTTCCTTTAACATCCTGAATTATATCTATTGTACTTGTATATCCATTTTCATAAAAAGAGAGCATTTTGCTTGGTGCAATTATATCTTCATCATCATCACTTTTTGAAGAAATAGTAACTTCTTCATCTTCGGGGCTAATATTATAAAGCGTTTTGCCATCAAACAAACGCGTTACTCCTAATATATTTAGTTTGTATTTATCTCCTTGTAAAACAACATCTCCTCTGGTTTCTTGTTTTATGTTCTCAGAAGTATTTTCAAGTACATATTTAAAATCTATAGATATATTATCGTAACTATTTACTTTATCTGAGACTTCCTTCAATAATGCTTTACCACTTTTTTGGCCAAAACTATTAAAGTTTAGCAATATTAATAGGGCCAATAGTATTTGTTTCATTTTTTTAATTTTAGTTAAATGTTTTCGTTTTCTAATAATTTATCAAGTGAAGTTAAATCACTAATTAAAACTTGTCTAGCCTTACTACCTTCGAAAGGACCTACTATTCCAGCAGCCTCTAATTGATCTATAAGGCGTCCGGCACGATTGTAACCCAATTTTAGTTTGCGTTGCAAAAGCGAGGCAGAACCTTGTTGCGCGGTTACAATAACTTCGGCGGCTTCTCTAAATAATTTATCTCTGTCAGAAATATCTATATCAAGACCTGTGCCGCTTTCCTCACCAATATACTCTGGTAATAAAAAGGCATCTGGATACGCTTTTTGAGATCCAATAAATTCAGTAATTTTTTCAATTTCTGGAGTATCAACAAAAGCACATTGAACTCGAATCAAATCATTTCCTTGAGTAAATAACATATCGCCGCGACCAATAAGCTGATCCGCTCCAGAACCATCTAGTATAGTTCTTGAATCAATTTTTGAGGTCACTCTAAAAGCAATTCTTGCTGGGAAATTAGCTTTAATAATACCAGTAATAACATTCACCGATGGTCGTTGTGTTGCTATAATAAGGTGAATTCCAATAGCTCTTGCAAGCTGTGCTAATCGTGCAATTGGTGTTTCAACTTCTTTACCAGCAGTCATAATTAAATCTGCAAACTCATCAATGATTAAAACAATGTATGGTAAAAATTGATGACCATCGTTTGGATTCAATTTCCGTGCTTTAAATTTGATATTGTATTCTGCAATATTTCTACATAAAGCATTTTTAAGTAATTCATAACGGTTATCCATTTCAATACATAATGAATTTAATGTATTGATAACCTTAGTGTTATCTGTTATAATAGCATCTTCACTATCTGGTAGTTTTGCTAAATAATGACGTTCAATTTTATTAAAAAGTGTTAATTCTACTTTTTTAGGATCAACTAAAACGAACTTAACTTCCGCAGGATGCTTTTTATATAATAATGAGGTTAAAACGGCATTTAGTCCAACAGATTTACCTTGACCAGTAGCACCTGCCATAAGTAAATGAGGCATTTTTACTAAATCAACTACAAAGGTTTCATTGCTTATGGTTTTTCCAAGTGCAATAGGCAACTGCATGTCGGAATTTTGAAACTTTTTGGAAGCAATCACGGACCGCATGGAAACGATGGTAGCCTTTTTATTTGGCACTTCAATTCCAATGGTTCCTTTTCCTGGGATTGGTGCAATAATACGAATACCTAAAGCTGAAAGTGATAAAGCAATATCGTCTTCTAAATTCTTAATTTTTGAAATTCTAACACCAGCATTAGGAACAATTTCATATAATGTTACTGTGGGTCCAATGGTTGCTTTTATACTAGAGATACCAATACTATAATTACTTAAAGTTTCAACAATTTTATTTTTGTTTTCTTCTAATTCAGCCTGATTAATTGTAATACTTTCCGATTCATATTTTTTTAATAAACCCAAATGTGGAAATTGATAATTACTAAGTTCTAATGTTGGATCAAAAAGGCCAAAATCTCCTACAAGTTTATTGGCCAAATTATCTGTTTCAGAAAGCTCTTCGGTTGTTTTTTCTACAACCATTTCTATTTCAGGTTCTTCAGATTCTGTTTTTATTTGAATGTTTAAATCTTTTTCTGGCTTAGATTTTGTGACTTCTGAAGAAGGATTTGTTTGTAATGAAAGATCTAACGCCGATTTAATTGCTTCTGCCTCTAATGTTAAATTATTTTCTAATGAGATTGAATAATCATCAATATTATCACCGTCATTTAAATCATATTTTAAGTCTGATTTCGCAGATTTAAATAATTTAATGAACGTTTCAGGAGTGAGTTTAAATCGGACAGCAAGAATAACAATTAATAAAAAGGTCAGTAATAATATAGTTCCTATAATACCAAGGTAATCTTGTAAAAATAAATTTATTTCGAATCCTACCGTGCCTCCCAAGGTATCATTGAAGTTGCTAAAAAAACCTAAAAAAACAGATATCCAAATAAGAGTTAATAGCCCCCAAAACCAGTGGCTTCTTAGTTTGGCCTTGCTTGAATCTAAGAGTATATATAATCCCGAAAGAAATATTAAACCAGAAAAAATAAATGATGAAATGCCAAATCCTTTTTGAATAAAAAAGTCGCTTAACCAGGCGCCGGATTTATTTAACCAATTTTCTGCCTTTAAATCACGTGAAGTAAAATTAGAAATAGTGCTCTGGTCAGATTTTCCAGTGAAAAAAAATGATATAAATGCAATACATAATAGGACACCAAAAATTACTAAAAAACTACCAAAAATAAGCTTTTGTTGATTCGTTAACTTAAAGCTTAAAGGTTTTCTTTTTTCTTTAGGAGTTTTGGTGGTTTTTGCTTTACTCTTCGCCATTAATGCGTTCTTATTTTAAACAAAAATACAAATTACTACCATTAACGAAACTATATTTTTAAAAATTGCCAAACTATCTTTTTTAAGAGTTATTCAATCTTAATTTATAAGATTAAAAACATCTATCTTTTAGACAGGTTTCTTTTATGCTTCAGAATATTTTTGGGATATAAATAATTAAACCAATAATGACGGCAAAAAGAGAAGCAATAAAAACGGCGCCTGCAGAAATATCTTTAATTAAACCTATTTTTTT
>JAHEDS010000052.1 GCA_024641135.1 Flavobacteriales bacterium | reverse complement strand
CTGTGGGTTTACCGTAACTCTTCAATATTCGGAGCATTTTATATGTTATTTAATCATACACTTAGCAGGTTTGTTTGTTAAAATTTGGTTTACAATTTAATTCTATAGATCTGGTTAAATCTTTATTAATAACAATATCCAGTCTGTTACTTTCTTCAGGAAGCATCTCTTCAATCATCTCAGGCCATTCTATAATTACCCAGTGATTTGAGTACAAATATTCTTCCATTCCGAAGTTATAAGCTTCTTCTAAATTTTTTAATCTATAAAGGTCAAAATGATAAATTTTATCATTTGATGTGATATATTCATTAACAATAGAAAAAGTAGGACTACTCGCTTCATCAATACTACCTAACTCCTTAACTAAAGCTTTTATTAAAGTAGTTTTACCAGCGCCCATATAACCATACACCAAAATAATTTTGGAGGTCACATTTTTTAAGATAGATTTTGCAACTACCTCAATATCACTTAATAAATAATCCATTTATATTCCTGATAAATTAATAAGCAATATTAATAATTAAAACTGAGATAAACAAGAAAAAAGTGTATTTCATCGAAGAAAAATGCATTACATGGATTTATTTAGGGCTAAATACCACAAAAGGAATAATCATTTCTTCCAAAGAAACACCACCATGCTGATAGGTATTTCTATAATAACTTACATAATGATTATAGTTGTTTGGATAGGCGAAAAAGAAATCTTCTTTAGCAAAAATAAAGGAACTACTCATGGTTATTGAAGGTAAATGAATGGATTTAGGCTCTTTAGCATAAAACACCTCTTTATTTTCAAAAGTTAAACTTCTGCCAGTTTTATATCTTAAATTTAAACTGGTATCTCTGTCTCCAACAACTTTAGAAGGATTCTTAACATTAATGGTTCCATGATCTGTGGTAATAATTAATTTAAATCCCAGCAATTGTGCCTGATGTATCATTTCTAATAAAGGAGAGTTTTTAAACCAGCTTAAGGCTAAAGAACGGTAGGCCTTATCATTTGAAGCTAATTCTTTCACAACATCCATTTCCGTTTTAGAATGTGATAGCATATCAACAAAATTATAGACAACAACAGTTAAATCGTTGTTTTTAAGTGTATTGAAATTTTCAACAAGTTTCTTTCCAGCTTTTACATTAGAAATTTTATGATACTCATAGTTTAAATGACTTAAGCCTAATCGTTTCATTTGAGCTGCAAGAAAATCTTCTTCATGTAAATTTTTCCCGCCTTCATCTGTATCATTTTTCCAGTATTGTGGAAATAGTTTTTCCATTTCACTTGGCATAAGGCCAGAAAAAATAGCATTTCTTGCATATTGTGTAGCAGTTGGCAGAATGCTGTAAAAGGCAAATTCATTTTCCTTTTTGTAATAATTATTAATAATAGGCTCAAATACTTTAAACTGATCGTATCTTAAATTATCTACCACCACCAATAGGGTGGGCTGGTCCTTACTTAATTCTGGTGCTATTTTATCTTTAAAAAGGGTATGGGACATCACTGGAGATTCATAGCGGGAATCGAACCAATCGGTATAATTTTTATCAATGAATTTCCCAAATTGAGCATTTGCTTCGGTTTTTTGAGATTCTAAGATTTCAAACATGCTAATATCTTCTATGTCTTCTAATTGTATTTCCCAATAAATAAGTTTTTGATATAAGGCAGCCCATTCATCAAAGGTATTTACCATAGCTAATTCCATAGCTATTTTTCTAAATTCTTGCTGATAATTGGAAGTGGTTTTTTCTGAAACTAATCTCGAAATATCTAAATTTTTCTTTAAGCTTAATAAAATCTGATTGGGGTTAACTGGTTTTATAAGATAATCGGCTATTTTATTTCCAATAGCTTCTTCCATAATATATTCTTCTTCACTCTTAGTAATCATAACTACAGGAAGATTTGCTTGTTTTTCTTTTATTTCATTTAAAGTTTCAAGACCTGTTAGTCCGGGCATGTTTTCATCTAAAAATACGATATCGAATTTTGTCTCGTCTAAAATATCAAGTGCTTCGGAACCGCTGGTACAAGTAGTTACCTTATAATTTCGTTGTTCTAAAAAAATGATATGAGGTTTTAATAAATCAATTTCATCATCAATCCAAAGTATATTTATTGTATTCATTTAAATAAGTTAGTTATTTTAAATTTATATTATTAAACATGTGTTTTTAAGTCATATTAAGCCTTTAATGCCTGCTATATAATTATATTTGTAACTATTAACATTAAAATTGAGAGTTTGAATAAACTTAAAATATTTAACGATCCAATTTACGGTTTTATTACCATTCATAATAGTCTGGTTTTTGATTTAATTCAGCATAAGTATTTTCAACGCTTACGCAGAATTACTCAAATGGGACTGTCTTATATGGTATTTCCTGGTGCACATCACACGCGTTTTCACCATGCCATTGGATGTGTGCATTTAATGCAACAAACTATTGAAGTGCTTCGTTTTAAAGGAGTTAGTATTTCAGAAGATGAAGAAACAGCCCTTTATGTAGCCATTTTGCTTCATGATATTGGTCATGGTCCCTTTTCGCATGCTATGGAGCATAGCATTGTAAACAATGTGTCTCATGAACAAATTTCGTTGCTTTTTATGGAGCGTTTAAATGAAGAATTTAACGCAAGTTTAACGCTTGCGATTCAAATTTTTAAAGGTGAGTATTCCAGAAAATTTATGTGCCAGTTAATTTCAGGGCAATTAGATATGGATCGAGCCGATTATCTAAAAAGAGATAGTTTTTATACGGGTGTTGCTGAAGGCAATATTAATAGTGAGCGTTTAATTACTATGCTAAACGTTGTAAATGACGTACTTGTTATAGAGGAGAAAGGTGTTTATAGTGTTGAAAAATTTTTGAATGCCAGACGCTTTATGTATTGGCAAGTTTATTTACATAAAACGGGCATTGTAGCTGAACAGTTATTAATTAGAGTTTTAAAGCGAGCTAAGGAATTATTAAATTCAGGAGTTTCTTTACAGACAAGTCAGCCTCTTCAATTTTTCTTAATGAATGATATTTCTTTAAATGATTTTAATAATGAAGTATTAGATGTTTTTGCAGGACTTGATGATTTTGATATTATCTCGTCTCTAAAAACATGGCAACACCATGAAGATTTTGTTTTGAGTAACTTATGCGAAATGATTTTAAATAGAAATCTCCTTAAAATTAAAATAAAGAACAAAAAAATTAAATCGGAAGCGCTTGAAAATCATATAGATAGTTTAATTAAAAAATATCAAATTAGTAAATATGAAGCCAGTTATTTTGTATTTACAGGTCAGATTTCTAATCAGGCTTATATGTTAAAAACACAGAATATTAATATTTTGCATAAATCTGGAAAGGTTGAAGATTTATCAAAAGTTTCTGAGCAATTTCATGCAAAAGGCTTATCAAAACCAGTCACAAAATATTATATATGCTTTCCTAAAGAAAAACTTTAGGACATTTTTCATATTTTTGCCTCTATCAAACTAAAAATAACCAAATTTTATAGTGTGAAATTTACAGCCGAACAAATTGCAGGAATTTTAGAAGGTGAAATTGTAGGGAATGCCAATGCAGAAGTTTCTAAACTATCAAAAATAGAAGAAGGAGTTGAAGGGTCTTTAACTTTTTTGGCCAATCCTAAATACACCCCTTATATATATTCTACCAAGGCTTCTATAACTATTGTGAACAGAGCATTTAACCCTGAAAACAATTTAAATACAACACTAATTAAGGTTGACGATGCTTACAAGTCATTTTCAAAGTTACTCGAATACTACAATGTAATTAAATTAAATAAAATAGGTATTGAGGAGCCATCCTATATTGCTAACAGCGCCATTTACGGTGACGATATTTATATCGGTGCTTTTTCTTATATTGGAGAGCATGTAAAAATAGGAGATAATGTTAAAATATACCCAGGTGCGTATATTGGCGACAATGTTATTATTGGTGATAATTCTGTTATTTTTTCAGGTGTTAAAGTGTATTCAGAAACGGTTATTGGTAATCACTGTGTTCTAAATGCGGGTTGTATTATTGGTGCCGACGGGTTTGGTTTTGCACCGGGAGAAAATGGAGAATATAGTAAAGTACCTCAAATTGGAAATGTTGTTTTAGAGGATTTTGTGGATATTGGAGCTACAACAACTATTGACCGAGCGACATTAGGATCTACAATAATAAGAAAAGGTGTCAAGTTAGATAACCAAATTCAAATTGCTCATAATGTTGAAGTAGGCAAAAACACTGTTATTGCGGCACAAACAGGTGTTGCAGGATCTACAAAGATTGGTGAAAATTGTATGATTGGTGGTCAAGTTGGAATTGCAGGACACCTAACAATTGGAAACAACGTTCGAATTCAGGCTCAATCTGGAATAGCTCGAAATGTTAAAGACAATGAAATCCTTCAAGGGTCGCCGGCAATAGCCCTAACAGATTATAATAAAGCTTATGTTCATTTTAAGAACTTAACAAAAATTGTTAAAGATATTACTGATTTAGAAAAAAAAATAAATGGGAATAGTTAATACTGAAATAAAACAAAAAACCATAAAGAAAGACGTTTCTTTAACTGGAGTTGGTTTACATACAGGTAAAAATGTAACCTTAACTTTTAAACCGGCAACAGCGAATACGGGTTTAGCTTTTAAGCGAGTTGATTTAGAAGGAATGCCAATTATTGAAGCAGATGCTTGTTATGTAACCAATACACAACGAGGTACTTGTTTAGAGAAAAATGGGGTAACTATTCAAACGTCTGAGCATGTTCTTGCTGCTTTGGTAGGTATGGATGTAGATAATGTAATTCTAGAGTTAAATGCCTCTGAACCTCCAATAATGGACGGATCTTCAAAATTCTTTGTAAAAGCAATTGAAGAGGCAGGAATTGTGGAACTCGATGCCTTTAGAGAAGAATATGTCGTTACAGATGTTATTTCCTATACAGATGAAGAATCTGGAAGTGAAATATTGGTAATGCCGTGTAAGGAATACCAAATTACTACTATGGTTGATTTTGGTACTAAAGTATTAGGTACACAAAATGCTACCTTAAATAAAATTTCAGATTTCAAAAACGAAATTTCAAATGCAAGAACCTTTAGTTTCTTACACGAGATTGAAATGCTATTAGAACATGGTTTAATAAAAGGAGGTGATTTGAATAATGCCATTGTTTATGTTGATAAAGCATTATCTCCTGAAACAATGGAAAAACTTAAAATAGCCTTTAAAAAGGACAGTATTGCAGTCAAACCTAATGGTATTCTGGATAATTTAACATTACATCATCCAAATGAAGCGGCTAGACACAAATTGTTAGATGTTTTAGGAGATTTAGCACTTATAGGTACACATTTAAAAGGTAAAGTTATAGCTAATAAGCCTGGACATTTTGTAAATACTCAGTTTGCAAAAAAACTATCTAAGATTATTAAAAATGAACGACGTAATAATGTGCCTAATATTGATTTGAATCAACCACCAATTATGGATGTTATTCAAATTATGGCTATGTTACCACACCGTCAACCATTTTTATTTATCGACAAAGTTTTTGAGCTAAATGAAAATCATGTGATAGCTACAAAAAACGTGACCATGAACGAATCTTTTTTCGCAGGTCATTTTCCTGGTGCACCCGTTATGCCCGGGGTTTTAATAGTGGAAGCTATGGCTCAAACTGGAGGTATTTTAGTTTTGAATACTGTTCCTGATCCTGAGAATTACCTCACCTTTTTTATGAAAATGGATAATGTTAAGTTTAAGCAAAAAGTTGTTCCCGGGGACACTTTAATATTTAAATGTGCATTAATTACGCCTATTCGTAGAGGTATTTGTCATATGCAAGGATATGCATATGCCAACGGAAAATTATGTGCTGAAGCAGAACTAATGGCTCAAATAACGAAAGTAAAATAAATATGAATTACACAAATAACACCAATGATTTAACTTGTGTAAATCTGTATATTTGCAAAAATTTTTCCCTAATAAAAGTATTAAAAACTAAAAAATGAATCAACCGTTAGCTTACGTACATCCTGGAGCAAAAATTGCAAAAAATGTAGTGATTGAACCATTTACAACAATTCACAATAATGTTACAATCGGTGAAGGCACCTGGATAGGAAGTAATGTTACAATAATGGAAGGTGCTCGAATTGGAAAAAATTGTAATATTTTCCCAGGTTCGGTTATCTCGGCTGTACCTCAGGATTTAAAATATAATGATGAAGATACTACTGTTGAAATAGGTGATAACGTTACAATTAGAGAATGTGTTACAATAAATAGAGGGACTTCTGATAGAATGAAAACAGTTGTAGGTAATAACTGTTTAATTATGGCTTATTGTCATATTGCACATGATTGTATTGTGGGTAATAATTGTATATTTTCGAACAACAGTACCTTAGCGGGTCATATCACTATTGGTGATTATGTTGTGTTAGCTGGTATGACTGCGGTGCATCAATTTGTTTCTATTGGAAATCATGCCTTTGTAACTGGTGGTTCTTTAGTTAGAAAAGATGTCCCTCCCTTTGTGAAAGCGGCAAGAGAGCCTTTGTCTTATGTAGGAATTAATTCAGTAGGGTTAAGAAGACGTGGTTATGCTTCAGAAAAAATAAGAGAAATTCAAGATATTTATCGTATACTTTATCAAAAAAATTATAATAATACACAAGCAGCAGAAATAATTGAAGCTGAAATGGAAGCTACTCCAGAACGTGATGAAATCCTTCAATTTATTAAGAATTCGCATCGTGGTATCATGAAGGGTTACTTCAAATCAAATTAAAAAATCAAAATAAATAATTAATTAAGGAATACAATATATGGCAAGTACATCGGATATTAGAAATGGATTATGTTTAAAATACAACAATGATATTTATAAGATTATAGAGTTTTTACATGTTAAACCAGGGAAAGGTCCGGCATTTGTAAGAACAAAAATGAAAAGTGTTACAACAGGGAAAGTATTGGATAACACCTTTTCTGCAGGTCATAAAATTGAAGATGTTAGAGTTGAAACACATAAGTTTCAGTTTTTATATAGTGATGACGAGTTTTATCATTTTATGAATACCGAAGACTATACTCAAATTCAGTTAAGAGAAAGTGCTTTGGATAGTCCTCAATTAATGAAAGAAGGAGAGGTTGTTACTGTAATTATTAACACTGAGGATAATATGCCGCTTTCTGTTGAAATGCCTGCCAGTGTTACTTTAATGGTAACGGCTACCGAACCTGGTGTAAAAGGAAATACTGCTACTAATGCTACAAAACCTGCCACAGTTGAAACTGGAGCATCTGTAAACGTTCCATTATTTATTAATGAAGGTGATTTAATTAAGATTGAAACAGATAAAGGTAGTTATAAAGAGCGCGTTAAAGAATAATCTTTATAAATATTGGTTAGTAAATTCAGAAGCTTTTAGATGAAATTTCCAAGGATATATAACTTAATTGAGGTCGCTAAATTAATTGATTGCGACTTTATTGGTGATCAAAACTTTCCTGTTTCAGGAATGAACGAAATTCACGTAGTAACTCCAGGTGATATTGTTTTTGTTGACCATCCAAAATATTATGATAAGGCTTTAAACTCTAAAGCCACGATTATTTTAATTAATAAAAAGGTTGAATGTCCAAAAGGTAAAGCTTTACTATTAAGTGAGGATCCTTTTAGAGATTTCAATAAACTCACAGATTATTTTAAACCTTTTAATAATTCTACAACTTCAATTTCTGATACAGCGATTATTGGAAAAAATACAGTAATACAACCAAATTGTTTTATCGGACATCATGTTGTTATTGGTGATAATTGCTTTATACATTCCAATGTGAGTATTTATGATGATACTGTAATTGGAAATAATGTAACTATTCATGCTGGGACCGTATTAGGTGCCAATGCCTTTTATTACAAAAAAAGACCCGAAGGTTATGATCGTTTAAAATCGGGAGGAAGAGTCGTTATCGAAAATGATGTTGATTTAGGAGCTCTTTGTACCATTGATAGAGGTGTTACTGCTGATACGATTATAGGAGAAGGCTCTAAATTAGATAACCAGATTCAAATAGGGCATGATACAATCGTTGGAAAAAAATGCTTAATAGCTTCACAAACAGGTATTGCAGGCTGTGTAGTGATTGAAGATGAAGTAACTATTTGGGGTCAGGTAGGATGCACAAGTGGTGTGACTATTGGAAAAAAAGCCGTGGTTCATGCCCAAGCAGGAATTAGTAAGTCACTAGAAGGGAATAAAACCTATTGGGGCACACCAGCTCAAGAAGCTAGAATTCAACTTAAAGAAATGGCTTTAATTAAACAAATACCGGATATTTTAAGTGATCTAAAAAAAATAAAATAAATTCACCCTAAAAATAACTTCAATAAAGTACTTTTGTACTCGTTTTAGTTAAATAAATAAAAATAAAAATGAGTGTTTTAGTAAACAAGAATTCGAAAATAATAGTTCAAGGATTTACTGGTAGTGAAGGTACTTTTCACGCAAGTCAAATGATTGAATACGGAACAAATATTGTTGGTGGTGTTACACCTGGAAAAGGGGGACAATTCCATTTAGATAAACCAGTATTTAATACAGTTGAAGAAGCTGTTAAAAAAGCCGGCGCAGATACTACTATTATTTTTGTGCCACCTGCCTTTGCAGCAGATGCTATTATGGAGGCGGCAGATGCAGGAATTAAAGTTATTATTACTATTACCGAAGGAATCCCTGTTGCTGATATGATTAAAGCATCAGATTATATAAAAGATAAAGATTGCCGATTAATTGGTCCAAATTGTCCGGGGGTTATTACTCCAGAGGAAGCAAAAGTAGGTATCATGCCAGGTTTTGTGTTTAAAAAAGGAACTGTTGGAATTGTTTCAAAATCTGGGACATTAACATATGAAGCGGCAGACCAAGTAGTAAAACAAGGATTAGGAATTACTACAGCTATTGGAATTGGTGGAGATCCTATAATTGGAACTACTACTAAAGATGCTGTTGAATTACTTATTAATGACCCTGAAACCAATGCTTTAGTTATGATTGGTGAAATTGGAGGTCAATTGGAAGCTGATGCAGCAAATTGGTATAAAGCCAGTGGAAGTAAAAAACCTATTATTGGATTTATTGCTGGTGAAACAGCGCCTGCGGGACGTACAATGGGACATGCGGGAGCGATTGTTGGTGGAAGTGATGATACAGCCCAGGCTAAAAAGAAAATTATGAGAGCTTGTGGAATCCACGTCGTGGATTCACCTGCAGAAATAGGTAAAAAAGTTAAAGAAGTATTAGCTTCTTTATAAAAAATTAACCACTATATAAGAAAGCCTTACAAAAATCTTGTAAGGTTTTTTTATTTGTTGCCATTTGTATTTGTTATATTTGAATATCAACTTATCATTATTAAAAACATGAAATTATTAGAAGGAAAAACAGCTATTATTACAGGTGCAAGTAGAGGTATTGGAAAAGGAATTGCACAGGTTTTTGCACAACAAGGTGCTAATATTGCTTTTACATACAGTTCTTCTGTAGAAGCTGCCAACGAATTGGAAAATGAGTTAAATGCATTAGGTATTAAAGCTAAGGGTTATAAAAGTAATGCGGCTGATTTTAATGAAGCACAACAACTTGCTGATGAAGTTGTAAACGAATTTGGTAGTATTGACATATTAGTGAATAATGCCGGTATTACCAAGGATAATTTATTAATGCGTATTTCTGAAGAAGATTTTGATACAGTAATTGAAGTCAATTTAAAATCTGTATTTAATATGACAAAGGCTGTGCAAAGGACCATGTTAAAGCAAAGAAAAGGCTCTATTATTAATATGAGTTCTGTTGTAGGTGTTAAAGGAAACGCAGGTCAAACTAATTATGCTGCATCAAAAGCGGGAATTATTGGTTTTTCAAAATCTGTTGCTTTAGAATTAGGCTCAAGAAATATTAGAAGTAACGTTATTGCTCCTGGTTTTATTGAGACTGAAATGACTGCAAAGTTAGATGAAGAAGTAGTTAAAGGATGGCGCGCAGGAATTCCTTTAAAAAGAGGTGGAACGCCTGAAGATGTTGCTAATGTTTGCGTCTTTTTGGCGAGTGATTTAAGTGCTTATGTAACGGGACAAACTATTAATGTTGACGGAGGCATGCTAACCTAATTTTTATTTTAAAAACGATTCACTAAATTATGCAAATCGTTCAGTATACATGTCTTTAACTACAGTTTTATATATTATTATTGCAGGAATTATAGCGCTATTATTAGCGCTTTTTCTGTATAAATATAAATCTGATACTCGGAAAAAACTGAATCTAGTTTTTATCTTTTTAAGATTCATGGTTATTTTTTCAGTGTTATTATTACTTATAAATCCTAAGTTTGAGCAAATAGCATATTATATTGATAAACCAGATTTAATTGTTGCAATAGATAATTCCTCATCAATAAAAAATCTTAATCAGGATAAAAACGCTCTAGATTTTGTAAGAAGTATTTCTAATAATACTGAAATCAATAAAAAATTTAATATTGACTATTACACATTTGGAAATTCATTAAAAGCGTCTGATTCTATTAGTTTTTCTGAAAATGAAACAAATTTAGATGATGTATTTAATCAATTATCTCAAGTTTATAAAAATACTATAGCACCTATGCTACTTGTTACTGATGGAAACCAAACTATTGGCAGCGATTATCAATATACCGCAAATAAATACAAACAACCTATATATCCTATTATCTTAGGAGATACCATAACCTATACAGATTTAAGTATTCAACAACTTAATGTAAATAAATATGCCTTTTTAAAAAATGAGTTTCCAGTTGAGTGTATTGTGACTTTTAACGGTCATAATAATATTAAATCAATGTTTCAGGTGTATTTGGGAAATACGTTGATGTATTCTCAAATTTTAAACTTTACGCAAAACAATAATTCTAAAATTATTAATTTCAATCTACCAGCACAGTCAGTTGGTGTTTTTAATTATAAAGCCACAGTTGTACCTATTCAGAATGAAAAAAACACGGTTAATAATTCTAAGTCATTCGCTATAGAAGTAATAAATCAAAAAACAAATATTGCCATCGTTAGTGATATTCTACATCCAGATTTAGGTGTTTTTAAAAAGAGTATAGAAAGCAATGAACAGCATACAGCGTCAATTTTAAAGACAAAGGAGGCTGTTAGTCAAATTAATGATTTTCAATTATTTATATTGTATCAACCTAATAATACATTTAAAAATTTAATTGAAATACTAGAGACTGAAAAGAAAAACAAATTGATAATAATTGGTCCTAAAACTGATTTAACTTTTATAAATTCAGTGGGCAAGAATTATAAACTTGAAATTACAAATCAAAGTGAAGACTATCTCGCTACCTTAAATACCAAGTTTGGATCTTATTTAGTTGAAGATATAGATTTTGAATCCTTTCCTCCGTTACTTTCTAATTTTGGTTCCATTACTTTTAATATTCCTTATGAAACGTTGATTTTTAAAAAGCTAAGAAATCTAACAACAAGTCAACCTTTATTAGCTACTTTTGAAATTAGTGGTAGGAGAGAAGCCCTTTTGTTAGGTGAAAACATTTGGCAATGGAGAGCACAAAGTTTTTTAAACTCTAATTCTTTTGAAGCTTTTGACGGTTTTTTTGGTAAACTCATACAGTATCTTTCTTCAAATAAATTAAAAAGCAGATTGAATCTGGAATATGACTCGTTTTACAATGGCGCCAATCGGGTTACTTTAAAAGCAGAGTATTTTGATAAAAATTACGAGTTTGACCCCAGAGCTACTTTAGAGATAAAAGTAAAAGACACTGTTTTAAAAGAAGAAAAAATATTTCCTTTTATTTTAAAAAACAATTTATACCAGGTCGATTTAAGTAGTTTACCACCATCAGACTATACGTTTACAGTTAGTAATTCAGAAGAAAATATTGCCAAATCTGGCAATTTTAAAATTTTGGAGTATAATGTAGAACAACAATTTTTAAATGCTAGTGTAACAAAACTAGAAAAAGTAGCTACTAATACATCAGGAACAAGTTATTTTATAGCGAATACCAATACAGTTATAAATGACCTTTTAAATGATAATAGATACCAATCTATTCAAAAAGAAAATAAAAATATCATATCTTTAATTGATTGGAAATATTTACTCATTTTAATGGCATTTTGCTTAGCTCTAGAATGGTTTTTAAGAAAATATAACGGATTAATTTAAATAAATTTAAACATGGAAAGATTACCAAAAATTGGAATACCAATTATTATTGTTGCTATTATGCTTATTATTTTACTCGCTAAATCGGCGGTTACTATAGGCTCTGGGCAAGCTGGCGTTTTATATAAAACTTTTGATAACGGAGTTGTTATTGATCAACCACCTTTAGGTGAAGGATTTCATGTGATAGCACCTTGGAATAAGGTTATTGTTTACGAAGTACGTCAGCAAGAATTATTTGAAAAAATGAAAGTGTTATCATCAAACGGTTTAGAAATTCAAATTGACGCATCTGCTTGGTATCAACCAGTATATAATGATTTAGGTAAATTACATCAAACATTAGGTGAGAATTATTTACAACGTGTAATACAACCAGCTATTAGAAGTGCTGCAAGAAGTGTTGTAGGGCGTTATACCCCTGAGCAATTATATTCTAGTAAGCGTGATGCTATTCAAGATGAAATTTATTTAGAAACCAAGAAGATTTTAGAAAAACAATATGTGCAATTAAACGAAGTCTTGGTAAGAGATGTGACTTTACCAAACACTATTAAAGATGCCATTGAGCGTAAGTTAAAGCAAGAACAAGAATCTTTAGAATATGAATTTAGATTGGTAACAGCAGCTAAAGAGGCTGAAAAAGTTATTATCGAAGCTCAAGGTAAGGCAGATGCAAACCGTATTTTAAGTCAATCTTTAACAGATAAAATTTTACAGGATAAGGGTATTGAAGCAACTATTAAATTATCTGAATCACCAAATAGCAAGGTTATTGTTATTGGTTCTGGAGATAGTGGGATGCCAATTATACTAGGAAACCAATAGTAATTGAGCAATTAATTTTTCATTATTATTATAGAAGTAGATATATTTTTAGAATATTGTAATTATTTTAAAGTAAATTTTGAAATCATTAATTCTTTAAAAATTAAATCAATATATTTTAATACTTCAATATAAATTTTAGATATTTGCATAGTAATAAAAAAGAAACATGAGTTTTATTCAATTTCATCATCATCATTTTCACATTTGCACTCAGGCGAAATGAAAATGTATTGAATAAATTCAACATATATTTTAAAACCCGTTTGAGACAATCGAACGGGTTTTTTATTTCCTAAGATTGATTGTTTCGAACTCATAAAAACAAAAAAATGAGTAAATTAAAAATCGCTGTTCAAAAAGCCGGGCGTTTACACGATGAATCCATGGAAATACTAAAAGATATTGGTATCTCTATAGACAATGGCAAAGATCAATTAAAAGCATCTGCTAAAAACTTTCCTTTAGAGGTATTTTATTTAAGAAATGGAGATATTCCTCAATATTTAAAAGATGGCGTTGTTGATGCAGCCATTATAGGTGAAAATATTTTAATTGAAAAGGGTAATGGTATTACCATAGCAGAAAAACTAGGATTTTCATCTTGTAAAGTATCAATTGCCATCCCGAAAGCTACAAAATACCGCGGGATTCAGGATTTAGAAGGGAAGCGTATTGCAACATCTTATCCAAATACTATTAAAAATTATTTGGATAAAAATAACATCAAAGCAAATCTTCATATAATCAATGGTTCTGTAGAAATTGCTCCTAATATTGGTTTAGCTGATGCTATTTGTGATATTGTATCGAGTGGAAGTACACTATTTAAGAACAATTTAAAAGAAGTTGAAGTTATTATGAAATCGGAAGCCGTATTGGCTGTATCTCCAATTATTAATAATGAGAAAAAAGAAATTTTAGATACTATTCAGTTTAGAATACAATCAGTTTTAAAAGGTCGAAATTCTAAATATATCTTACTTAATGCACCTAATGATAAATTACAGGATATCATAAATGTTTTACCAGGAATGAAAAGCCCCACCGTTTTACCATTAGCTGAACCGGGATGGAGCTCAGTACATTCCGTAATAAGTAAAAATCAATTTTGGGATATTATTGATGAGTTGAAAAAGAAAGGCGCTCAGGGTATTTTAGTTTGCCCGATAGAGAAAATGGTAATTTAGATTAAACGTTATGCAGATATTACAAAACCCTAATAAAAGTACTTGGTCTGATATTTTAAAAAGACCAACTCAAACTGTTGACGATATTGAAGAAACAGTCAACCAGATTTTTGATGAAATTCGTCATAAAGGAGATGAGGCTATTAAAAAGTATACTTCCTATTTCGACGGAATCAATCTTGAAAACTTTGTTGTAAGTAAAGAAGAAATTAATAAAGCAGCTTCATCAATCTCAGATGAATTAAAAATTGCCATTGAAACAGCTAAACAAAATATAGAAACTTTTCACAGGGCACAACAATCATCAAAAATTGAAATAGAAACAACTTTTGGTGTTCTTTGTTGGCAGGAAAAAAGGCCAATTGAAAAAGTAGGTTTATATATTCCTGGGGGGACAGCACCTTTATTTTCAACAGTGTTAATGCTAGCCATTCCTGCACAAATAGCCGGCTGTAAAGAAATTATCTTATGTTCACCTCCAAATAAAGAAGGGAAAATAGCTTCAGAAATTTTATTTGCAGCAAAACTTTGTGGAGTAACCAAAATATATAAAGTCGGCGGGATACAAGCAATCGCTGGTTTAACTTTTGGAACTGAAACAATCTCTAAGGTCTATAAAATATTTGGTCCAGGAAATCAATTTGTAACAGTAGCTAAACAACTAGCTATAAAGCAAGGTGTTGCTATTGATATGCCTGCTGGGCCAAGTGAATTATTGGTAGTAGCGGATGAAACAGCAAATGCTTCTTATGTTGCATCAGATTTGTTAAGTCAGGCAGAACATGGTACTGATAGTCAGGTTATATTAGTAACGACTTCAAAAACATTAATAGAAAATGTTTCTAAAGAAATAAATTCTCAAATTAAAAACCTGCCAAGAAAAGCAATAGCCTTGAAATCCATGGCAAATTCGAAACTTATTTTTATTAATAATGACGAGTTAGCCTTACAACTTATCAATGAATATGGGCCTGAACATTTTATAATTTGCACAAAAAATGAACAATTTTATATTGATGGTATAACCAATGCAGGATCTGTTTTTATTGGCGACTATACGCCAGAAAGTGCAGGGGATTATGCTTCTGGAACCAACCACACTTTACCAACCAATGGCTTTTCAAAAGCGTATTCTGGTGTTAATTTAGATAGTTTTATGAAGAGTATGACATTTCAAAAAATAAGTAAGGAAGGCTTATTGAATATTGGTAAAACTATAGAGTTAATGGCAGAAGCTGAAGGCTTACAAGCACACAAAAATGCTGTTTCCATACGACTAAAAGACTTGAAATAATGACAATTGAAAATTTAATACGACCCACTATAAAAGCCTTAAAACCTTATTCATCTGCTAGAGATGAGTTTCAAGGTATGACTAGCAACATGGTTTTTCTTGATGCTAATGAAAACCCTTTTGAAAACGGGGTAAATAGGTATCCAGATCCTCATCAGACTAATTTGAAAGACGTCTTATCTAAAATAAAAAAGGTTTCGTCTCAAAATATATTATTAGGGAATGGTAGTGATGAAATTTTAGATCTTATTATTAGAATGTTTTGTGAGCCTCATATTGACAATGCTATTATTTTGCCTCCAACATATGGAATGTACGAAGTTTTAGCAAATTTAAATGCTGTAGAAACAATAAAAATACCATTAACTAAAGAAACCTATCAAACACAGGTTAATTCTATTTTAAAGGCTGCGAATACTAATAGTAAACTCTTATTCTTGTGTTCACCTAATAACCCAACTGGCAATAGTTTTTCTACAACAGATGTCGAACAGTTGTTAAATGAATTCAAAGGAATAGTAGTTCTTGATGAAGCCTATATTGATTTTTCTAAACAAAAAAGTTGGCTTCAAAGATTAGACGAGTTCCCTAATCTTATTATAACGCAAACCTTATCCAAAGCCTATGGAATGGCTGGAATTCGTTTAGGAGTTTGTTATGCTTCAAAAAAAATAATATCAGTTTTAAATACAATAAAACCACCATATAATATTAACGAATTAACCCAGAACAAAGCGATAGAAAAACTACACCAAGAAAATTTAGTGAAAAACCAGATAGCTAAAATTTTAATTGAGCGAGACTTAGTAATGAATCAACTAAAAACTATAAATTTTGTTTCAAAAATATATCCTTCGGATGCCAATTTTATATTAATAAAAGTAGATGATGCTAATAAAAGGTATCAACAACTTATCAATAAAAATATAGTAATTAGAAACAGAACAACTCAACTTAACTGTGAAAACTGTTTAAGAATTACTATAGGAACCCACGAGGAAAATATTCAACTAATTAAAACATTAAAGGAACTTCAAACTTTATAAATTATGAAAAAAGTATTGTTTATTGATCGAGATGGAACTATGATTAAAGAACCGCAAGACGAACAGATAGATTCCTTCGAAAAGTTACAGTTTTACCCAAAGGTATTTCAATACCTAAGTAAAATTGCTAAAGAATTAGATTATGAGTTGGTGATGGTTACCAACCAAGATGGTTTAGGAACAGATGTCTATCCCGAAAACACCTTTTGGCCTGTGCATAATTTTATAATTAAAACATTTGAAGATGAAGGCGTTGTTTTTAGTGAACAATTGATAGATAAAACATTTGCAAGTGAAAATGCACCAACCAGAAAACCCAATACAGGCTTACTCACTAAATATTTTTCTAAGGTGTATGACTTGGAAAATTCCTTTGTTATTGGAGATAGGCTTACCGATATGGAATTAGCAAAAAACCTTGGGGCGAAAGGAATATATATCAATGAAGAAACCCATTTAGGAGTAAATGAAATAACTGTAAATCAAGAGGTACTAAGAAAATACATTGCATTAGAAACTAATGATTGGCAAAAAATATATGCGTTTTTAAAAGCAGACGACAGAACTGGCAGCATAATTAGAAACACTAATGAAACTAAAATTGAAATTCAATTAAATCTTGATGGAATCGGAAAAAGTAATATTAATACTGGGATTGCCTTTTTTGATCATATGTTAGATCAAATTGCACGTCACGGACAATTAGATTTAGAAATTAAAGTTGATGGTGATTTAGAGGTTGATGAGCATCACACGATTGAAGATACTGCCATTGCCTTAGGAGAGTTGTTTAATACTGTTTTAGGAAATAAATTAGGTATGGAACGCTATGGATTTTGTTTACCAATGGATGATTGTTTGGCTCAGGTTGCTATAGATTTTGGTGGTAGAAATTGGCTGGTTTGGGAGACGGAATTTAAACGTGAAATGGTAGGTAAAATGCCAACCGAAATGTTTTTTCACTTTTTTAAGTCTTTTACTGATGGTGCTAAATGTAATTTGAATATCAAAGCAGAAGGTATCAATGAACACCACAAAATAGAAGCTATATTTAAAGCTTTTGCAAAAGCAATTAAAATGGCTATTAAACGTGATATTGATAAAATGATTTTGCCATCAACAAAAGGAATGTTATAAATGAAATTAATAATTATAAATTATGGTGCCGGAAATATAAAAAGTATACAGTTCGCTTTTAATAGATTAGGGGTGGAAGCTGTTTTGTCAAATAATCCAGAGGAAATTTTAAAAGCAGATAAAATTATTTTTCCAGGGGTTGGTGAAGCCAGTACAGCCATGCAAAAATTAAAAGAAAGTGGGTTAGATACTTTAATTCCTAAATTAAATCAGCCTGTTTTAGGTATTTGCCTTGGTATGCAATTATTATGTGATTTTACAGAAGAAGGGAACACAAAAGGTTTAGGAATTTTTAATACACAGGTTAAACGATTTTCAAATAATGTAAAAGTCCCTCAAATGGGCTGGAATACTATAAAAAATTTAAAATCAGAGTTATTTTCTGGGATCAAAGAACGTGAATACATGTATTTAGTTCATAGTTTTTATGCCGAACAATGTGATCAAGCTATTGCCACAACTGATTATGGAATCAATTATGCATCAGCATTACAACACAATAATTTTTTTGGTGTACAATTTCATCCTGAAAAAAGTAGCATAGCAGGAGAGCGAATTTTAGAAAATTTCTTAAAATTAGAATCAAAAATATCATGAGAATTATACCAGCAATAGATATTATAGACGGAAAGTGTGTTCGTTTAACAAAAGGAAATTACGATACTAAAAAAGTATATAATGAGAATCCTTTGGAAGTAGCTAAAGCCTTTGAATCCTCGGGTATAGAATACTTGCATTTAGTGGATTTAGATGGGGCTAAAGCAAAACATATTGTGAATTATAAAATTTTAGAGCTATTGGCTTCCAAAACAAGTTTAAAAATAGATTTTGGCGGTGGACTTAAAACCGACGAGGATTTAATTACTGCATTTAATTCGGGGGCTAAACAAATT
Source organism: Flavobacteriales bacterium (assembly GCA_024641135.1). Taxonomy (GTDB): domain Bacteria; phylum Bacteroidota; class Bacteroidia; order Flavobacteriales; family Flavobacteriaceae; genus Yeosuana. The sequence goes on along the minus strand of JAHEDS010000052.1, from coordinate 368 downwards.
ACCGGAGGCAGTATTGCTATTAAAGATCCAAAAACGTTTGAATCATGGATTTCAAAATACGGTGCTACAAAGATAATTTTGGGAGCTGATTGTAATCAAGGTAAAATTTCTATTAGTGGATGGCAAGAAACAAGTGAAGAAGAGGTTATTCCATTTATTAAAAATTATCAAAAAAAGCGCATTCAATATGTAATATGTACTGATATTTCAAAAGATGGTATGTTAGAAGGCCCTTCAGTTGACTTATACAAACAAATTATTTTTGAATGTAGTAATAATAGTTCTGATCAGTCAATCAAATTAATTGCTTCGGGTGGTATTTCAAGTATTGAAGAAATTCCTGTTTTAAAAGAATTAGGATGCGAGGG
>JAHEDS010000126.1 GCA_024641135.1 Flavobacteriales bacterium | reverse complement strand
ATAAAAAGATTAATAAATAGGAGCTTAAACAAAAAAGCATCATCAATAATTAGATGATGCTTTTTTTATTCTTTATTCACCCTTGATAAAATAATCAAGGTATTATTTATTGATTATTTTCAATAACATAATCTAAAACTTTCTTCATTAAATGAGCTCTATCTATGCCTCTTACATTATGTGGATGCATAGGGTAGCTAAAGAAATCAACTTGTTTTTTGTTTTTTATAAAGGCATCAAGCAAGGTCATGGTATGCTGTGGTACAACTACAGGATCAATACTTCCAATAATTTCCAGAAGTTTACCGTCCAGATTTTGAACATAATTATGAATTTGAGCTTTATTGAAACCTTCTTCATTTTCCTGCCATCTATCCATATAGCGCTCACCATACATAATTTCATACCATTTCCAATTGGTTACAGGTCCTCCAGCAACGGCAGTTGAAAAAACGCCAGGATGACGTAACATGAGTGAATTAGTCATAAATCCGCCATAACTCCAACCGAAAATTGCAAGTCTATTACTATTAACAAATGGCAAAGTTTTTAAATAGTTTATACCCAATAATTGATCTTCCATTTCACGTTCTCCTACTTGTCTATGAATCACACTTTCAAAGTCAAAACCACGTGATTCCGATCCATGATTATCTAAAGTGAAAATAACATAATCTTGTTCTGAAGCCATCCATTGCATCCAAAGATTAGAGCCTCCTAGCCAGTTATTAGTAACTAATTGTGCATGTGGGCCTCCATAAACATAAACTAAAACAGGGTATTTTTTAGAGGCATCAAAATTGGCTGGTTTTATAATTCTTCCATATAAGTTTGTACCCGAATTATCTTTTAATATTACAAATTCAGTTGTACCTAGTTGGTAATCTGATAATGGGTTTTTAGCCGTAAACACCAGTTGTTCTTTCTTTTTACTAATGGACTTAATCTTAGTAATTCCAGGAACATCTATACTTGAATAAGAATCAATAAGGTAATTTCCAAAAGAACTCAAACTCCCTTCATGACTTCCACTCTCAGGAGTTAGTATTTCGGTTTTACCAGTTTTTATTGAAACTTTAAATATTTTGTTTTCTCGAGGATCAGTACCAGTACCTGAAATAATTGCATTTTTTTTGCTTTCATCAAATCCTACAATGTCTTTAATAACCCATTTGTAATTTGTAAGTTGTTTTATTAACCCTTTATTGGTATCATATAAATAAAGGTTCATAAATCCATCACGTTCACTAAGCCACAAAAATTCGGTATTGCTTGTTGGTAGAAAAACAGCACTATGTTCCGGCTCTACCCACTTTTCATTTTGTTCTTCAAAAAGAGTTTTAATTTTATTTCCGGTAATTGCATCGTAAATATTGAACCACATATGTTTTTGATCCCGATTTATTTCAGCTAACATCACAAAATTATTATCTGGAGACCAGGACAAATTTGTAAGATAATGTTCATCAGACGTATCAATATTTAAATAGACAACATTGCGTGTGTTTAAATTAAATAAACCAACCTTTGGTATTTCACTAGCCATCCCATTCATAGGGTACTTAATATTGTTTAAAATGGCAGGTGTAGTAGTAACATCAACTAAAGGATAGTCTGTTACTCCTGTTTCATCTTTTTGATAAAAAGCGATACTATTTCCATTATTACTCCAGAATATACCTTTTGTTATTCCAAATTCTGAACGTGCAATGGCCTGTCCGGAAACTATATTTTTATCGGATATGTTAGTAATTGCAATTTTAGGATCACTTGTGGTTGCCAAATATAAATTATTATCAATTGTATAAGCAACAGCCTTTGCTTCATCATTATATTCAGTATTTTCAGCCTGATTTGGATAATTTATTTTTTCTGAAATTGTTTTCTTTTTGTAATTGTAATTAATAATAGAATTATTATAATTAAAAATTACTTCATCTAACGTTATTTTTAGAAAACTAAAAGGAAGTCTTTTTATGTCTGGTAATTCCTTCTGGAGGTCTGTTAATTCAAATAATTGGGCTTTGGTTTCTTTGCCAAATTCGGAGGCCGACTTCAAAAACAAAATATTATTATCTTCAAATACAACGTTGTCGGAATTTGAAACCCATTGAAAACGTTTTTGTTCAGGATTAAGTCCTTTTGAATATGATAAAACGGCATCTTCAAGTGTAAGGTGTTTGACTTCCTGAGCTGTTAAAACAGAAATGAATAACAATAAAATAAGGGTCGTTAATTTTTTCATGATTTAGTTTAAAATGTTGACCAAATTTAAGGAATTAAGGGTACTTATTCTTAATTTAATAAACCAAAAATTCGTAGATTTCAGTATTAATTAATAGTCGTAAAAAAAATATTTTATCCATAACTTTAGATTTCATTTATTAAATAAGTACATGAAGCATTTATACCTCCTTATTTTTATTGTTTTTAGTAATTTATTAAACTCGCAAAGTCAATTTGAATTAGCTTATTATTTGCCAAAAGATGTTACATATAACAAAGACATTCCAACACCTCAGAGTGTCCTTGGGTTTGATGTGGGAGAATGGCATGTAACACATGATAAGTTGGTGGAATATATGAAATTGTTAAGTACAGTTTCAAATCGAATAACAATTGAAGATCGCGGAAAAACATTTGAAGGGCGATCTTTAATTTTACTTAAAGTTACCTCACCGGAAAATCATAGTAAATTAGAAACTATAAGAACTGAACATCTTAAATTAATTGACTATAAACAGAGTAATCAATTAGAATGGGAGTCTATGCCACTAATTGTTTATCAAGGGTTTTCAATACATGGTAATGAACCGAGTGGTGCCAATTCAAGTTTAATTTTAGCGTATTATTTGGCTGCTGCTCAAGGAGATCAAATTGAAGAGTTATTAAAAAACACAGTAATTTTATTAGATCCATCATTAAACCCAGATGGTTTACAGCGATTTGCTTATTGGGCAAATACCAATAAAAGTAATTTTTTAAATACTGATTCAAATGATAGAGAGTTTCATGAAGTTTGGCCAGGAGGAAGGACTAATCATTATTGGTTCGATATGAATAGAGACTGGTTACCAGTACAATTGCCAGAATCAAGGGCCCGAATTGAAACTTATAACAACTGGATGCCTAATATTTTGACGGATCATCATGAAATGGGCACCAATTCCACTTTCTTTTTTCAACCGGGAGTTCAATCGAGAGTACATCCTTTAACACCAAAATTAAATCAGGAGCTTACCAAGGAAATTGGTAATTATCACGCAAAAGCACTGGATAATATTGGGTCGTTGTACTTTACAGAAGAAAGATATGACGATTATTATTACGGTAAAGGTTCAACCTTTCCAGATATAAATGGAGGTATTGGTATTCTTTTTGAACAAGCCAGTTCACGTGGACATGCTCAGGAAACAGATAACGGATTGCTTACCTTTCCATTTACTATTCGAAACCAGTTTACAGCTGCTCTATCAACCCTTAAAGCAGCACAAAATATGCGAGTTAAATTATTAAAATACCAAAAGGATTTTTATGTAAATGAATATAATCAAAATGAAAAAAATAGTATAAAAGCTATTGTCTTTGGTGATGATATGGATGAAGCAAGAACCAATCATTTAGCTGAAATATTGCAAAGACATAAAATTTCATTTAATAGGTTAAATAACGATTTATCTGTTGATGGGAAACAGTTTAAAAAGGAAACGAGTTATATTATTCCTACCAATCAAACAAAAAGTACTATCATCAAAGCCATGTTTGAAAAGAGAACAACTTTTACAGATAGTTTGTTTTATGATATTTCTGCATGGACATTTCCTCTAGCTTTTAATTTGGATTATGCAGAGTTGAAAACGACTCAAAATGTTGGTGAGAAGGTTAAAAATGTTGAGTTAAAAAATGGGGAAGTTACTGCTAAAAGCAATTATGCTTATTTAATGGAGTGGCATGAATATTATACGCCAAAAGCCTTAAATAAAATATTACAGAAGGGTATTAGAGCAAAATTAGCTTTACAGCCCTTTGCATTGAATGGAGAGCAATTTGATTACGGTACTATTCTTGTTCCTGTTCAAAATCAAAATTTGACAGAATCTGAATTATATGATGCTCTCAAAAAGGTCACTCAACTGAGTCATGTTAAAATTATGGGTGTTAATACTGGATTAACTTTGGGGATTGATTTAGGAAGTTCATATTTTAAAACTATTGAAAAACAAAAAATAGCCATGTTGGTAGGAAATGGTATTACATCATATGATAGCGGTGAAATATGGCATTTGTTTGATCAGCGTTATGAAATGAATATTACCAAATTAGATCTCGAGTATTTAAAAACTGTTGATATTTCAGAATATACAACCATCATAATACCAAGTACTCGAATAAAACTTGATGAGGCTACCATTAATAAATTAATGACTTGGGTTAAAGGAGGTGGAACTATTATAGGTTATAAGAATACTGTAAAATGGCTTTCATCTAATAAGTTTATTGAATTGGAATTTGAAAATTCTAAAGTGGATGCTAAAAATGTTTCTTTTGAGCAAAAAGAAGATTTTAAAGAGGCGCAAGATATTGCAGGGGCCATTTTTGATACAAAATTGGATCGCTCTCATCCCATAAATTTTGGCTATAAAAATGATAATCTAGCAATGTTTAGAAATACCACTATTTTTATTAAGGCGGATAGCTCTAGTTATAATAATCCTATAAAATATACTAAAACGCCATTGTTAAGTGGTTATATTTCAAAACCAAATTTGGAGATTTTAAAAAATTCAGTGCCTTTTCAAGTTAAGAAATTGGAGAAAGGAAAAGTTATTGTATTCACAGATAATACAAATTTTAGAGGTTTTTGGTATGGTACTAATAAATTGTTAATGAATGCGGTCTTTTTCTCGAAATTCATGTAGAACTCAAGTGTTTAGTTAATTTTTAAAAAATAAATAAAATGAAAAAATTAAGTTTGATTTTAATTGCTTTATTAGCGTTAGTGGCATGTGAAAAAAAAGTTGAAAAATCTGAAGTGATAATAGAACGAGACCCTAATTCTTTTGCTATTGTTATTCATGGTGGTGCAGGGGGAGTAACACGAGATAATCATAATACTGAGCAACAAGAAGCTTATTCTAAAAAATTACAGGAAGCC
>JAHEDS010000125.1 GCA_024641135.1 Flavobacteriales bacterium | reverse complement strand
AAAAATATGGTTGAAGGTGGTGTTGTTGATGGTATTGGACATGCGATGTATAGTCAATTGACCTTTAACAATGGATCAGTTAACGAAAATAATTTTGATAAATACCAAATGATGCGACATTCGCAAGCACCTGAAGACATTGAAGTGTTCTTTGTTGAAAACGAAATTGCACCAACTGGATTAGGTGAACCAGGTCTCCCACCTGCTGTAGGTGCATTGGCAAATGCTTTATATAAGGCAACTGGACAGCGTTTATCAAAACAACCTTTTGTAAATCAAATTAAAGCACGAATGCCACTTGGTTAGGTGTTAGTTACCTATTGATTTTATGACGCATGAATTTAAAACCATAGTAGAAAGCTTTCTTATTTCCAAAAAAGAAGGTCTAAAATCTGTATTGGCGACTGTTGTTGATTTAGATGGTTCCTCGTATAGAAAACCAGGAGTAAGAATGCTAATTCTTGAAAATGGAAAAATGATTGGTGCGGTGAGTGGCGGCTGTGTTGAAAAGGATATTCTTCGTCAATCAAGTACTGTTTTTGAAACTGGAACAGCTAAAATGATGACTTATGATGGTAGATATCGCTTGGGTTGTGAAGGTATTCTGTATATTTTAATCGAACCCTTTAATCCCGATGATTTATTTCTAAAACGTTTTGAACATGCTTTAAAGCAAAGGACTTCTTTTAAAATAAATTCATTTTATAATAAAGACAACGGTGAGTTTAATAATATTGGTTCGGTAGCAATTTTTAAGGAAGAACTTTATCCTATTTCAAAAACTTCAAATATCACACAATCCAATTTAATATTTGAAGAAGAAATGAAACCCTGTTTTAAACTAATGATTTTTGGTGCAGAACATGATGCCGTTCAGTTATGTAAACTAGCACACTATAATGGTTGGGAAGTGACTATAATTTCAGGACCGCTTGAGTCTAAAACAATTATAGACTTTCCTGGAGCGACAGCCTTTTTTTCGGTATCGCCTGATGCTCTGGAATTGCAATCCATTGACAATCAAACGGCCATCTTATTAATGTCTCATAATTTTTCGAATGATTTAAAATATTTGATTGAATTAAAAGATTCAATACCAGCATATTTAGGTATACTAGGTCCATCAGATAGAAGAGAAAAACTATTATCTCAATTTTTGGAATATTGTCCAGATGCAAATTATAGTTTTATTGAAGGTATCTTCGGCCCGGCTGGATTAAATATTGGAGCAGAAACACCTCAAGAAATTGCTGTTTCTATCATTTCAGAAATTTTATCGGTGATTAGAAATCAGGTTCCCATGTCTTTAAAGGAAAAGACTGGAAGAATTCATAATTAAATTAAATTCAATTGTCAAAATTAGCAGTGTTATTGCTTGCCGCTGGAAATTCATCTAGAATGGGGTTCCCAAAACAACTTCTTAAATGGAAAAACACCAATATATTGCAGCATGCCATTAATACAGTCAATGAAATTATAACAGGAGATAAGATACTTGTGTTAGGAGCCAATTTTGAAAAAATAAAGTCTAATATTAATACGAGTGAAACCAATGTTTTATATAATGAAAATTGGAAAAAAGGTTTAGGGAACTCGATTGCCTTTGGTGTAAATTTTCTTAAAAAAAATTTTCCTAATACCGAAAGTGTTCTTATCCTTTTAGCCGATCAGCCTTTAATAGATGTTAATTATTTAAAATTAATATTAAAGTCACATAATCAAAATTCCAATAAAATCACTTGTACAACATATGATAATGGAAAATTTGGGGTTCCTGCAATTTTTAATAAAATATATTTCGAAGAATTAGAGCAACTAAATAATGATACCGGAGCAAAAGTATTACTTAAAAAATATTCTAGTGAAGTGATAGCTCTCGATGGTATTAAGATTGTTAGAGACATTGATACTATAGAAGAATACGACGAGTTATATAAGGAATTTCATTAAGGATTAATTTTGATCGTTTTATTATTTTAAAATACTTTTCATACATTTAAAGGGTAAACAATTTTTATGCTAAAAAAAGTATTTGGAAGTGCAGTTTTTGGAGTAGAAGCAACGACCATTACTGTTGAAGTGAATGTTGATAGTGGAATAGGTTATCATCTGGTTGGGTTACCAGATAATGCGATTAAAGAAAGCAATTATAGGATTGCTGCAGCTCTACAAAATAACGGATATAAAATTCCTGGAAAAAAAATCACCATAAATATGGCTCCGGCAGATTTACGGAAGGAGGGGAGTGCTTATGATTTAACCTTAGCTGTTGGTATTTTAGCAGCTTCAAAGCAAATTCATGCAGAAAATATAGAGCGTTTTATTATAATGGGAGAACTTTCTCTCGATGGTAGTTTACAACCCATAAAAGGAGCGTTGCCAATTGCGGTAAAAGCAAGAGAAGAAGGGTTTAAAGGTTTTATTTTACCTAGCCAAAATGCTAAAGAAGCAGCTATTGTAGATAATTTAGAAGTCTACGGGGTTGATAATATTAAACAAGTTATAAATTATTTTGACAAAGGGGAATCTTTAGAACAAACCATTATTAATACAAGAGATGAGTTTAATAAAAATTTAGAATTTCCAGAATTTGATTTTAGTGATGTAAAGGGCCAAGAAGGCATAAAACGTTGTATGGAAATTGCAGCTGCTGGTGGGCACAACATTATTTTAATAGGGCCGCCTGGTGCTGGAAAAACTATGTTAGCAAAAAGGTTGCCTAGTATTTTACCCCCAATGACTTTACATGAAGCTTTAGAAACAACAAAAATACATTCAGTTGTTGGTAAAGTAAAAGATATGGGACTTATTGCACAAAGGCCGTTTAGAAGCCCGCATCATACTATAAGCGATGTTGCTTTAGTGGGAGGTGGTACATTTCCTCAACCTGGTGAAATATCGCTTTCACATAATGGGGTTTTGTTTTTAGATGAATTACCTGAATTTAAACGTGGTGTTTTAGAAGTTCTCAGGCAGCCGTTAGAAGACAGAGAAGTAACTATTTCACGAGCAAAATTTACAGTAACCTATCCAAGTAGTTTTATGTTGGTTGCGAGTATGAATCCAAGTCCGAGTGGATACTTTAATGATCCAAATGCACCAGTTACCTCAAGTCCTGCAGAAATGCAACGCTATTTGAGTAAAATTTCAGGACCCTTATTAGATCGTATAGATATTCATATTGAAGTAACCCCTGTACCTTTTGAAAAGCTTTCAGAGGAAAGAAAAAGCGAATCTTCTGTTGATATTAGAAAAAGAGTTACGAAAGCAAGAGAAATTCAAACTAAACGATTTAAGGAGTCTGAAATGGTTCATTATAATGCCCAAATGAATACAAAGCAAATCCGCAAATATTGTATGTTGGATGAAGCATCAAAGCAGCTATTAAAAACAGCAATGGAGCGTTTGAATTTGTCGGCACGAGCATACGACCGAATTTTGAAAGTAGCAAGAACTATTGCGGATTTAGAAGAGGTAGAATGTGTAAACGGGTCACATATAAGTGAAGCCATTCAATATAGAAGCTTAGATAGAGAAGGCTGGTTGGGTTAGAATTTTAATAATTAGTAATCAAATTTTAAAAATGAAATATATCACACTGTTATTATTGGTTCTGTTTGTAAGTTGTAATAATTCGATTGAGAAAAATAATGAGGTTGTTGAAACACCTAATAATGCAATTGTTGAAAAGCCAGTTTTAAATTTAGAGCAGGCTAATAGGTTGGCCAATTTACCTTTACATTGTATGGATACTGAATATCCAAATAAATTAGGTCAAACCTTAGGAAGTGACGCTGATTTAAAAACACCAAAAACGTTACACCCTGCATTTTATGGCTGCTTTGACTGGCATTCATCAGTCCATGGACATTGGAGTTTAGTGAAATTATTAAAGATGTATCCGGATTTGGATAATTCAGAAAGTATAAAGGAAAAACTGTTGTCTAGTATTTCAAAAGAAAACATCTTAATGGAAATTGCATTTTTTGAAGATGAAAACAATAAATCTTTTGAGCGCACATATGGTTGGGCTTGGTTATTAAAATTAGCTGAAGAGTTGCACACATGGAATATTCCAATGGCTAGAGAATTAGAATCAAATCTAGAGCCATTAACTCATTTAATAATTGATAAGTATATTGAGTTTTTACCAAAATTAAATTACCCATTGCGTGTTGGAACACATACCAACACTGCTTTTGGTTTATCCTTTGCTTTTGATTATGCTGAGACGGTTAATAATGAAATACTTAAAAATGCTATTACTGAACGAGCCAAATATTTCTTTTTAAATGACAAAGAGTGTCCAATGTCGTGGGAACCTAGCGGAAGTGATTTTTTATCGCCTTGTTTAGAGGAAGCTGCACTAATGAAGCGATTATTAACTATTGAAGAGTTTAGACCTTGGTTAAATAATTTTCTGCCTCAATTAAAGGATACAAATTATAAATTAGATGTTGGTTTGGTTTCTGATAGGACCGATGGGCAGTTGGTGCATTTAGATGGGGTTAATTTTTCTAGGGCCTGGGATTTGAATAAGATTTCTGAAGGACTTCCAGAGTATAATCATTTAAGAAATATCGCAAATCAACATATTAATTACTCATTGCCAAGTATTGTAGGCGATAGTTATGAAGGAGGACACTGGTTAGGGAGTTTTGCTATATATGCTTTAAGTTCAATAGATTTTAGTAAGTAACAAAATTAAATTAATAGGTGCTATCTTGGTTAAAAAACATAGGTCCCGGCCCATTGGTTGCTGCGGCGTTTATTGGTCCGGGTACGGTAACGGTTTGTACGCTTGCTGGTGTTGGTTTTGGTTTTGCATTGCTTTGGGCAATGGTATTCTCCATTATTGCTACAGTTGTCTTACAGGAGATGTCTGCACGTTTGGGGATTATCACTCAAAAAGGATTGTCAGAAATAATTAGATCTGAAATCCATCAGCCTTTTTTTAGAAATATGGTCATCTTGTTAATTCTTTCAGCCATTGTTATAGGCAATGCAGCTTATGAAGCAGGAAATATTAGTGGTGGCGTTTTGGGTTTGGAAACCATTTTCGGAAACACATCCATTGAAGTTGGGAGTTTTGCTATAAATAGTTTTAGTTTGGTTATTGGTATCATAGCTTTTATAATACTTTTTATAGGAAATTATAAAGTTC
>JAHEDS010000051.1:11430-19348 GCA_024641135.1 Flavobacteriales bacterium | reverse complement strand
CAAATAATAGATTCATGCAATTAGTAGATGGTATGGATAACTCAACACCTGCTTTAAACTTCCCTATTGGAAATTTAGTGGGTATGATTGAGACTGATGTTCAAAGTGTAGAATTACTACCGGGAGCATCATCTGCTTTATATGGAGCGAATGCCTTTAACGGTATTCTCTTTATGCGTAGTAAAAACCCATTTGAGCACCAAGGAATAAGTGCTTATTTAAAAAGAGGAATCACCTCTCAGGAAGCTGCAGGCGACAATGCTTATACCGATTTTGGAATACGTGCGGCTCGTAAGTTTAGTGAGAAATTTGCCGCAAAAATTAATTTTGGTTACTTAAAAGGAACTGATTGGGCAGCTACAAGCGAAGTTGACAAAACGACTCCAGGTGGCTCAAGAGCGGACTTAAATTATGATGGTATTAATGTTTATGGAGACGAAGTTTCAACAAACATTAAAAGTGTTGCCAAAACTCTTGAGGGATTAGGTATTTTACCTGGTGGTGCAAATGCACTTGTTCCTTCTGTAGATGTTAGTAGAACTGGTTATAATGAAAAATATTTAACTAATTATAACGCTGAAAGTATTAAAGCAGATTGGGGTTTATATTATAGACCATTTGAAAATGACTTTGAAATTTCATATGTTGGGAAAGTAGGAACTGGTTCAACTATATATCAGGGAACCAACAGATATCATATTGATGGATTCTTCCAACAACAACATAAACTGGAAATTAGAAATGACAACTTTTTCTTAAGAGGCTATGTTGTTTCAGATAAGGCTGGTGACTCATATGACATGGTTTTTACCGGTATTAACATTAACAGAGCTTGGAAAGATGATAACACCTGGTTTGGTGAATATACAGGGACTTATGTTTTAGCAACACTAGGTGGAGCTACAGATGCACAGGCTCATGCAGCAGCTAGAGCTCAAGCCGAATCTGGACGGTTTTTACCAGGCTCGCCTGGATTTAAAGCAGCTTATGACAAAAGTATTGCTGACCCTAATTTAGCAACTGGTTCTAAATTTCAAGATGCTTCTAAATATTATCATGCCGATGGAAACTATAATTTCAGCCATTTAATTGACTTTGCAGAAATACAAGTTGGTGGATCTTATAGAAAATATAGCTTAAATTCTTCGGGAACAATTTATACTGATAAAGACGGCCCTATCGATTATTATGAATATGGAATGTATACTCAAATCCAGAAAAACCTTGAATTAAGTGAGGCGCTTGATTTAAAACTTACTGGTTCTGTAAGATATGATAAAAACCAATATTTTGACGGGTTCTTCTCGCCAAGAATATCAGCTGGTTTAACAGTTAATCGTAATCATAACTTCAGAGCCTCTATTCAAACAGGGTTTAGAAACCCAACAACCCAAGATTTATTTATTGGCTTAGATGCTGGTAGAGCTATTTTAGTTGGAGCAGCACCAGATAACTTAGATCGTTATTCTAGTACTTTTGATGTAAGTGGTGGTGGGCAAGCATTAGGAGTTCCTGCAACCATTACTCAAACCGGTGGTGTTGCTTACACTAATTCTTATACTGCTAGTTCTGTTCAAGCACTTGCCGCGACTGGAAATCCTGCGGTTTTGGATATTGCTAACCCAAGTTTAGTTAAGCCAGAGCAAGTTAGTTCAGCAGAAGTAGGATACAGAGGGAAATTTAACCGTGTAACCGTTGATTTTAGTGCTTACTATAACGATTATAAAGATTTTATTTCGCAAGAAGTAGTGATAGCTCCTTATTATGGAACAGTAGGCGATAACGCATTATCTGTTGCAGCAATTGCAAATGGAGATTATCAAGCATATAGTACTTACACAAACTCACCAGTTGCTGTTAAATCATATGGAGCATCTCTTGGATTATCTACCAAAATATTTGGTGAATTTGACTTGAGCGGTAGCTATACTTATGCTAAGTTAGATTTTGACAGAGATACTTATCCAGATTTTACAACTAACTTTAATACCCCAGAACATAAATTTAAAGCCTCTTTTGGGAACGATAATTTATTTGATAATTTTGGTTTTAATGTGTCTTACAGATTTAGCGATGATTATTTCTGGGAAGCTACTTTTGGAAATGGTGTAGTACCTGAATTTCATACAGTAGATGCGCAAATCAACTTAAGAGTGCCTAGTTTAAAATCGACTTTTAAAGTTGGTGGAACAAACTTGACAGGTAAGGAATACTTTACTGCTTTCGGTACTGGATTTATTGGATCTATGTATTATGTTTCTTGGACTATTAACAACTTATAAAAAAAATTAATATGAATACAAAATATATATGGCTGCTTTTTATCCTTTTAGGGTTTACAGCTTGTAATGACATTGACAGTGTTCTTGAAGATAATGGCTATGTAGCTCCGGAAGCTCTTCCTGAATTAACGGCTGGAAGTGCCGATTTTTCCAACTACGTTGCTGTTGGAGCTTCTTTTACTGCTGGATATACAGACGGTGCAGTATTTATTGCCAGTCAACAAAATTCTTTTCCAAATATTATGGCCAAAGAATTTGCAAAAGTAGGTGGAGGGACATTTTCACAGCCTTTAATGAGTGATAATTATGGTGGTTTAGCAATTGGAGGTACTAGAATTGCAAATCCTCGTTTAGTTTTTGGAGGTGCAGGTCCTGTTTCATTAGAATCAATAATTGGCCCAGTAACAGTTGGTACAGACATTGCTCTTAATAACCCAACTGGCCCTTTTAATAATTTAGGTGTACCAGGTGCAAAAAGTTACCATATATTAGCCCCTGGATATGGAAATATTGCGAATTTCCCTTCTGCAGCTAACCCTTATGCTGTTAGATTAACAGGAAGCACCCCTAACGCTTCTATATTGGAATTAGCAATGGCACAAAGCCCTAGCTTTTTCACATTATCGGAAATTGGAGGTAACGATGTTTTAGGTTATGCTACAACTGGAGGAGATGGTACGAATCCCTTAACACCTTCAGCAACATTCGATTTTGCATTTACAACATTAGTAACTACTTTAACATCGGGAGGTGCTAAAGGTGTTGTTACAAATGTACCTTACATCACAGATTTACCACATTTTACAACGGTTCCTCATAACCCATTAGACCCATCGAATCCTAGTTTTGGTCCATTAATCCCAACACTAAATGGCGTTTTTGGTCAGTTAAATCAGGTTTATGCTTATTTACAATCTGTAGGTGCCATTGATAATGCGGCAGAACGCTCCATTGTCTTTTCTACTTCTGCAGCAAGTGCGGTAGTAATAAAAGATGAAACGTTTACAAATATCGCGGCTCAAATTGCTGGTGTTTTAAATGCCAGCCCTACATTTCCTCTTTTTGTACAAAGTTTAGGATTGCCAGTTGAAGCAGCTCCACTAGTTGCAACACTATTAGGAACTACTTACGGTCAGACAAGACAGGCCACCGAAGATGATTTATTGGTACTTCCAAGTAGTTCAATAATTGGCACGGTAAACACAGCTAGCTATGCTTTTTTAGTATCACAAGGATTGTCTCCTGCACTTGCGGGTCAGTTTTCAGTTGAAGGAATTACCTATCCGTTAGCTGATAAATGGGTATTATTACCTAGTGAACAAACTGAAATAAAAGCTGCAACAGATGCTTATAATGCAACTATTTCATCCGTAGCTTCATCCAAGGGATTAGCTTTAGTTGATTTGAAAGAAATCTTAACAGAAGCTACTACTACAGGATATAAAACTGGAGATTTTACTTTAACTACTAATTTAGTAATGGGTGGTTTAGTAAGTTTAGATGGTATTCATCTTACAGCTAGAGGTTATGCATTAATGGCTAATGAATTTTTGAGAGCTATTGACGCTACTTATGGTTCAAACTTTGAAGCATCAGGAAATTTATCTGATGCTGGTAGTTACCCTACTAATTATTCACCATTACTACCTTAATTTATAATTAAAACAATATTATAAAACGCCTTCAACTAGAGGGCGTTTTTTTATACCTAAAAAACATAAAAAACAACTTTTATTTTAAATTAAAACATCTATCTTTGCAGCCGAAAACATAACACGTTTTTATACAATTAAAACGCATAATATTAAACATATAAGTAATGGCTAAAGTTACAGGTAAGGTTGCACAAATCGTTGGTCCGGTTATCGATGTTGAATTCGGAGCTGGCACAGAACTTCCAAGAATTTATGATTCATTAGAAATTAAAAGACCTGACGGTTCTTTATTAGTATTAGAAGTACAATCACATATTGGTGAAGATTCTGTACGTACTATCGCAATGGATTCATCAGATGGATTAAGTAGAGGGACAGAGGTTGTGGCAACTGGAGCACCAATACAAATGCCAATTGGCGAAGATGTTTACGGACGTTTATTTAATGTAATTGGAGATGCCATTGATGGTCTTGGAAATTTACCTAAAGCTGGAAGTGCTGGGTTACCAATTCACCGTCAAGCTCCTAAATTTGAAGATTTATCGACTTCTACTGAAGTTTTATTTACTGGTATTAAAGTAATTGACCTTATCGAACCTTATGCAAAAGGTGGTAAAATTGGTTTATTTGGTGGTGCCGGTGTTGGTAAAACAGTATTAATTCAGGAGTTGATTAACAATATAGCAAAAGGTCACGGTGGACTTTCAGTATTTGCTGGAGTTGGAGAAAGAACTCGTGAAGGAAATGACCTTTTAAGAGAAATGCTTGAATCTGGTATTATTAAATACGGTAAAGACTTTATGCATTCTATGGAAGAAGGCGGATGGGATTTAACTAAAGTTGATAAAGCCGGAATGAAAGAATCAAAAGCAACTTTCGTTTTTGGTCAAATGAATGAACCACCTGGAGCACGTGCTCGTGTGGCCTTGTCAGGTTTAACAATTGCTGAATATTTCCGTGATGGTGCTGGTGAAGGACAAGGAAAAGATGTTCTTTTCTTTGTAGATAATATCTTCCGTTTTACACAAGCTGGTTCTGAGGTATCTGCATTATTAGGCCGTATGCCTTCTGCAGTAGGTTACCAACCTACCTTAGCAACAGAGATGGGTGCGATGCAAGAACGTATTACTTCAACAAAAAGAGGTTCTATTACGTCTGTACAAGCAGTTTATGTGCCTGCGGATGACTTAACAGATCCTGCACCTGCAACAACCTTTGCTCACTTAGATGCAACAACTGTATTGTCTCGTAAAATTGCTGAATTAGGTATTTATCCTGCTGTGGATCCATTAGATTCAACATCAAGAATTTTAACTGCAGATATTTTAGGAAATGAGCATTATGCTTGTGCCCAAAGAGTAAAAGAGTTATTGCAACGATATAAAGAATTACAGGATATTATTGCTATTCTTGGTATGGAAGAATTATCAGAAGAAGATAAAATGGCTGTAGGTAGAGCAAGACGTGTTCAACGTTTCTTATCTCAACCATTCCATGTTGCTGAGCAATTTACTGGTATCCCTGGAGTGTTAGTTGATATTAAAGAAACTATTAAAGGTTTTAATATGATTATGGATGGTGAACTAGATCACTTACCTGAAGCAGCCTTTAACCTTAAAGGAACTATTGAAGAAGCTATGGAAGCTGGAGAAAAAATGTTAGCTGAAGCGTAATTCAATAAATAATAAAACTATGTATTTAGAAATTGTATCACCAGAAGCAACCTTATTCAGTGGCGAAGTAGATTCTGTTGCTGTTCCAGGTGTTAATGGATCCTTCGAAATGCTTAAAGATCACGCGCCTATTGTGTCTGTGTTAAAAGAAGGGTTTGTTAAAATTTCAGGAAATATAACATTAGAAGAAGAAGTTCAAGATAAATTTTTAAAAGGAGATAAAAATACTACCTTATTAAAAATCTCTTCTGGAACTATTGAAATGAAAGATAATAAAGTTATTGTTTTAGCAGACTAACTTTTTTATCAAAAATAAATATTAAAAACGCGAAGTAAATACTTCGCGTTTTTTGTTTAAGTACCTTTTTTTCGAATTCATTTACTCTTTCAAACCAACTTTATGTCCAGAAAAAGCGTAATATAAAATAATAATATAGCACGGAAGCAGAATCCAATACCCAAAAGAAGCCGCTTGTGCTGAAGCAATAACACTATCTGCTCCATCATTAAGCAATTGCGCCTTTTTCTCATCAACTAACACCCCATATAATGGAGGAATTATAGCCCCTCCACATATTGCCATAATTAACAGTGCCGAAGCTGTTTTAGTGAATTTCCCTAAGCCTTTAAGAGCTAGAGGCCAAACAGCGGGCCAGACTAATGCATTCGCTATTCCCAAAGCTGCAACGCAAATAACTGACATAAATCCTGTTGTAAAAACAATACAAAATGATAATACAATCCCTAAAATGGCACTGGCCTTTAATGCAAAAGCCTGATTAATATATTTTGGTATTAGGAAAACCCCCAAGGCATAAGTACCAACCATAGCCATAAGTGTCATAAGTGTAAAAAACTTGGCTTGCTCAATAGGAAGATCTAAAGCAATACCATAAGAAATAATAGTATCTCCGGCAATCACTTCAACACCCACATAAACAAATAACGCTAAAACTCCCAGCCACAAATGAGGAAATTGAAAAATAGTGGTTTTTGCTACACCACTATCTTTATTTTCTTCTATCGGTTCGGGTTCAACATGTGGTAAGGCTGCTTTTCTAATTAAAATTCCCAAAACAAAAAGCACAACAGCCATTACTATATATGGCATTACAACACTATCGGCCATAATATTTAATAATTGGTCTTTTTCAGAGGCATCAACCGACCCTAATTTTTCTTTAATATTGTCAATTCCAGATAACAATATGGCTCCAAATATAACAGACCCTAATGCTCCCGCCACCTTATTTGCTATACCCATAATGGCTATTCGTTTTGCGGCACTTTCTATAGGTCCTAATATAGTGATGTATGGATTTGAGGCCGTTTGTAACAAGGTCATCCCCGCTCCTTGAATAAAAATACCACTTAAAAACATCCAGTAGGTCCTTGCTTCAGCAGCTGGAATAAATACCAAAGCTCCTAAAGCCATAATAATTAAACCTAAAGACATTCCTTTTCTAAAGCCAATTTTGTTTATAATATACGATGATGGCAAGGCCATTACTACAAAAGAAATATAAGACGCAGATGCTACTAAATAAGATTGTGCATCGGTTAATTCATTAATGGTTTTCATGAAAGGAATTAATGCGCCATTAATCCATGTTACAAAACCAAAAATAAAAAAGAGCCCCGCAATAATCATTATAGGAACTAACGTGTTTGTTTTTGGTTGTGGTGATTCTAATGCGTTTTGAGCCATATTTTAATTGTTTAGAGATCCTTATTATTTTACTAATATAGTTTTATTTCCTTTATTAATTTAAATCCAAGTAAATAAGAATCCAATCTTGATTATTGGAGCGGTAGGTGAACAATTCTTTAAACCCAATGGCATAATGTGCATTGAGAGATCGTGTATTTTTCTTGTCTACTTCTGTTACAATAGTATCATATTTATCTTTTAAATTTTCCTGCATCATATGGTACAATCCCCTAAAAAGGCCTTTCCCTCTAAATCCACTATCAACACAAATTTGACCCATTACTATATAATTACATTTAGGTTCTAAATGATTGTCAATATGTTGAAACATGGGCTTTAAAACGTCTATTTCCTCTTTAAAATCTTTAATCATAGACAAGGCATATCCAATTACTTTTCCTTCGCTTTTAGCAATGGTATGTGCACATTTAGTATTCATCGCCTTTAACGTTTCAAAAGTGTGCTGTACGGTAACAAACCCTTCTCTAAGTTTGACTTCCTCAGAAATTAGAGTTGGTAGATTTAAACGTTGTAATTCGAGAATCTGATGTAATTCTTCATCTGAAGACGCTCCTTTATAAATTATCTCTTCCATTT